>JAITFC010000013.1 GCA_031281635.1 Puniceicoccales bacterium
TGCAGCTGAGCTGGCGACCGTCCATCCGAAAAAATCTCGCCATCGACCTCGGGCTGAAAGGATATACCGGTGCAAGAGAGGGAATTAGCGGGTATGTGCAGGTTTCGCAGGCGCTGTAGAATCGCTCATTTACCGCAACGCAGACTCCATCCGAATCGTTGCAAGATTTTCTTAAGCGT
Source organism: Puniceicoccales bacterium (assembly GCA_031281635.1). Taxonomy (GTDB): domain Bacteria; phylum Verrucomicrobiota; class Verrucomicrobiia; order Opitutales; family JAIRLM01; genus JAITOA01. Next base: position 180 of record JAITFC010000013.1, read on the forward strand.
CTTTACCGCTGGAATCAAAAAAAATTCCTAAATTCTTGCATTTTTAAATTGCCTCGCAGAAAAGAGGGGCGTGGTAGATTTTCTTCTCATCGACGGCCATCAACTTGCCTTTCGCTGTTTCTATGGTGTTGGCGAACTATCACGCAGCGATGGATTTCCAACCGGAGCACTCCACGGTTACATTCACTCCATTCTCCGCATGCGAGAGGAAGTTCGTCCGCGGCATACCGTTGTATTTTTTGACCATGGCCGCTGCTTGAAGCGATTGCAGCTACTCCCGACGTACAAGGGTCAGCGCGCTCCCATGCCGGAGAACATGCGTTTGCAACTGCCACACATGCGCGAAGTTGTGCCATTACTCGGTGCCGTGAAAATTGAAAGGGAGGGGACCGAAGCCGACGATTTGCTTGCATCATTGGCAACGCGGGAGTCAAATCGTGGAAAATCTTCTCTCATAGCCAGTTCGGACAAAGATTTTGCGCAACTTGTTTGCGATCGCATCAAACTTCACGTTCCACCGGCATCGCGCGGAGGTTGCGGGCGATGGACTGCCATGGACGCCGACGCCGTTGAAAAAAAATTTGGAGTCCGTCCCCAGTGCATAGTGGACTATTTGAGCCTCGTCGGCGATTCGTCGGACAATATTCCCGGAGTTCCCGGCGTGGGGGCGAAAACAGCCAGCGAATGGTTGCGGCTCTACGGCAGCATTGAGGGAATTCGGCAGCATCTTGGTGCGCTGTCGCCGCGTTTGGCGAAAAATTTTTTGGCATCCGAGGAAATTCTTGCGCGCACTAGGGAACTTATCCGCTTCGAAACGGCGATGGACGTGCCGGAAAGTGACGGAGAACAGTTTGATGGACACGCACTTAAAAATTTTCTTCGCACATTCGAGTTAGATAAACTGGCCAGTAAATTTTTTTTAGAGTGAAACTTGCAGAAAATTTTCTTAGTTTTTAGCGGTGGACGGTCGCGTTTTTGGCAAGATCGATTCTTCTCTTCCGGCTTGCATCTAAAAATTTAACGCATAACTCCCTCTGCCTAGGCCATGAGTTTTTTCCATTTATTCGCATCATTTTTCCACCGGCGTGCCATTGGGACAATTTTTCCGCTGCCGTTGGAAGCCTATGGAGCCCTAGAACGGACATCTGCTGCCGATACTCCGCTGAGACAAATTGTTGCGCGGGCGCTGTTGGAGCCGATGAATGTGGTCGTCACTCTGCTATTTCTGGCGGCAATTTTACACATATTTTCCGCTGGGCGCATCGCCGCCATTGGACGCAACTGCCGGCGTCGTCTGATCAATCTCCCAGCCAACTGCCTAAAATCCTGGCTCTTCCGATGGAGCGCGCGATTGTGCAAACTACTCGGTGAGATGGAGTTGGTATTCCTGATTTGGGTGCTTCCACTTTTAATTGCATTCTGCGTACGCGGCGGTCCAATGTGCTTTTTTCGCTATGTCTCTCGCGATGTCTCTTTTGCGGAACCGATATTCATCTTTGCCGTCATGCTCGTTGCGGCAACAAAACCTGTTCTTGACCTCGCCGAGCGCATCCTTGGCCGCATCACATTGTTAGGCAAGGGAACGGTGACGGCGTGGTGGTTCTCCATTTTTTTCTTCACCCCCTGCTTCGGATCGTTTGTCACAGAGCCGGCGGCTATCACCATCGCTTCGTTACTTTTAGCGCGAAAATTTTATGAATTGCAGCCATCGCCAAAATTTGCATATGCGTCCGTCGGCCTGCTTTTCGTGTGCATTTCCGTTGGTGGGGCACTGACACACTTTGCCGCGCCCCCAATTCTGATGGTGGCACGGCGCTGGAATTGGACACTAAGTCACGTGTTTTTGCACCTCGGGCTGCGGGCCGTACTCGGAATTTTCCTTTCAACGACATTATACGCGCTCTTCTTTCGCAAGGAGTTAAAGCGTCTATGCGCCGAGGAAAAGCAGAAAAAGCAATCGCAACCCGTCGAAAAAAATTGGCCGCTAGCCCCGCTCTGGCTGTCATTTGTTCACATTTTTTTCATTGCATGGCTGGTCGTGCACCTGCACTCACCGCTAATTATTTTTTGCAGCTTTTTCTTATTTTCTGCAATTGTGAAACTTACGACCATTCATCAGTCTCCGCTACGCCTGCGCGAATCTCTTTTTGTGGCAGTTTTTCTGGGTGGACTCGTCATTCACGGCGGTCTGCAGCAGTGGTGGATCGAACCGCTTTTTAGTCGGCTTAACACGCTGGCACTGTTCTCCTTATCAGCTTTTCTATCCGCGTTCAATGACAATGCCTCCGTTACCTATTTAACCACGCTTGTTCCAAAATTTCTCAGCGATGTGGCGCTGCAACATGCCATCGTCGCGGGAGCCATCACGAGCGGCGGCCTCACAATCATTGCCAATGCGCCAAACCCGGCCGGCCAAGCACTACTGCGGAAATATTTTCCTAACGGTCTATCTCCGTTATTCTTATTCATCTCTGCCTGCCCGGCAACCGCAATCATGGCCGCGTGTTTTCTGGTGGCGTAAAAATTCCATGTAGCCGTTTCACTGTAACCCCTCAGCACAATCAGCCGTGTTGGTATTCTGCGATGGGTTTGGATGCGTAGTCCAAAGATAGATCCCAGGCAACAAACCTAGGATGAAAAATTTGGGGTAAGCCGGATTCTGTGACGGCGTTTTCGCCGCGGCGCCCATTTATCTAGCCACTTGTGTTTGACAAGCGACTTCCGCATTTGCGGATGCGACAAACCCGAGATCGTATGGCGGGCCGCCGGATCTCCTATTCTGTCTTGCACCGGATTGGTGTTTTCCTCGCCGCCGCAATTACTTGCAAGCGCGGTGAGCTCTTACCTCACCATTTCACCCTTACCCGCATACGCGGGCGGTTTCTTTTCTGTGGCACTGTCCGTTTGAGGGTCTTGACGCCCCCACCCCCAACTTTCGTTGGGAATCCTCGCCCTACGGTGTCCGGACTTTCCTCTCGTTCCGTAAAACGAGCGGACGCCTTACCACAAAGCATATGGGAATGACGTTTGACACGTAAGTCAAGACATCATCCAGAAAACTTTTTCCAGAATCGACAACTATACTACACGAACGAGACTACGGGCGCAAAGCGCCAATGCCGGGAAGACTGGGAAAAAATTTCGCGCACAACATGTATAAAGCCACAACTGCCGCGAACGCAAATATCACTTTCAAAATGAGCATTATGTGCATCGCCGACCACACAGCCACGAAGCAAATCGCAAACGTTTTCGCATCCGGACTCCGCGTGAAATAACCGCGTATAGCACTCATACAGTCCCGCGCAACCCCATTAATTGCATCCATGCTCACCGTGTTGTAAATTACAGTGGAGTTGTCAAGCATGAAATAGAATTTTTACAAAACACGCAGCAAAAGAGAATTACCATGTTTATCGCGAAAAAATTTCAAAATTTTTTCATCTTTGTTGCTGTCTTTTTTTATTTTACGCGGATGGTTTGTCATCATTGGCGCAGAAACATCAACTTTCCCAACTCCCGTTCGTCCCTATGGATCGCAGGCTGTTACATAAGATATCGCAAGTTTGTCGCGTAAAGATGCTTCTCTAAAAGATTTATTAGACCCATTGCAAAATTCAAGAAAAACGACCGAAAAGCAGCCCGAAGTGTCAAATTTCAAGAATTTCGCAACGGATCTATTATGGTATGAGCTTGTCAAGTAATAAATCAAATAGCTTTACTACTATGCCACAAAATATTATTGGCAGTGCAAAGATCGTGAGAAGAGTTTTCACAACTGTGCCAAATCCCCCTTGCACATCATTTTTATTTATTACAGAACAAAGAGTCCGAACATCCATAGAGATATGCATTAAATTTTCGATTAACCAGTTGCGTAAAATCCTAAAACCAGAAGCGAGCTGTAAATGCAACATTCGCATTACTGGTTTCAAATCACTCTCACCAGTGATGCTCTCAGATAACAGGAGCGAGGCAATTGCATTAATTGATGCCTGCCGTGTGATATATGTATTCATCAAACTCCAAAGTAGGCTCGGGGCAGCAATATACAAAAACAATGTCGTTCCAATGACAGAAAAACAGGCAAGCCATATGGCGGACAGTACACATAAGGAAAGAATCCCAGAAACGCAACGATAAACAAACAAAAGCTTCACCGGGGTATTAAAGCGGCAAGCTACCAGCGCCAATGATTCTGGGGTCGTATGCTCTTGAGGAATGTAAAATCGCAGACTCTTCACGCCATCGCTAACATGAAAGTAGTGAACTACGTCTAAAGGATTTCCCCCAATTGCAATGGTCACTTTGCCAGCATGCCATTTCTGTTGTTTTGTGATATATTTTCGAATGCCTTCCGCGTTTGACTCACCGGAAACATACGCATTCTGTTCTGCGTTAGTCTTAGCAAGGTGTGTAATGAGAGAAAAAAGTATTAAAAACGGTGAAAGAAATGTTTGTACAACAAAGCGGCCGGACGTCCAGAAAAATGCGAAAATACGATCTACTATGGGCGAAGGATCGCAGGTTATATCTAACTGTTTTAAGGCACTCGCGAGGATTGGGTTGAAAAGACTTACATATGCGACAGGCTTGCCATTCACCAATAAATTCCTCGCAACATGCGTGATGTGTGCGCGATCCAATTCCTTTAGCGCATCAGCGGCAAATGCAGCATCGGCCAATCTAAGGTTAGTCGCAGCGCCGAAAAAAATTTCTAAAGCCATGGAAGGATTCTTATGCATGACAGACGCGGAATGTCAAGATTATTTATGTCACCATTTATGCCATCGTCACCCAATCTTCGGCGGACAAAGCGGCAATTTCTGGAAGATTCTTTTTGGCCAGGCCAACGAGAACTTTCCCGGCACCGCATTCGTAAAATTCTCGCACCCCCAATTGCCAGGCTTCGTGCATGCAGTCCTCCCAAAGTACCGGTAAAGCAATTTGCCCAACGATATTGCGACGAATTTCTTCCGGAGAACTCATGGCTCGCCCGGTAGCATTGGATAGGACTGGGACAAGCGGTTGTTGGATGTCTAATTTTTTCACAAATACTGCAAATTGCTCTCTCGCATCCTGCATGAAAGGACTGTGATAGGCACCGGCAACGTTGAGCGGGACAGCCCGACGGACACCGAATTCTGCGGCACGGGCAACTGCCTCTGCAATATTTTTCCGCAGGCCGGAAATGACAATCTGCTGCGGCGAATTAAAATTTGAAACGTACACATCCATCTCCCGGCAAAGATCCTGGATGCGTTCGCGTTCTCCGCCGATTAGACTGGCCATGGCACCGGGATTTTTCTCGCAGGCTTGGCTCATTAGTTCCGCACGCCGCGCCACAGCGCGCAACCCATCCTCGAAACTTATGGCGGATGCAGCGGCAAGAGCAGTCCACTCGCCCAAACTAAAGCCGCCGCAAACGCGCAAATCGTGCAAAACATTTTCCCGCTGAAGAATTTTGAAAGCTCCGTAGCCGACGACATAGAGGGCCATCTGGCAAATGTCTGTGCGAGTGAGTTCTTCGATGGGACCTTCGAAGCAGAGAGTCAAGAGATTGCGCGGGAACAACTGCTCCGCGCGATTGAAGCAATCTGCCATAATTTCCGAATGCTCGTAAAAAACACGGCCCATGCCGACACACTGCGCTCCTTGCCCGCTAAAAAATACTCCCTGGCCCATGCGCCCCATGGCATATCTTCTTCCGCAAAAAATTATTGGGACAAGACTTTTTTGCGTATGCCTCCTGCATGCGGAACAATTCCCATAAGTTTGCCTTTTCGTGGAAATTGTTTGTCGTGCCGCGGGAGAAAGGGACAAAACATGCAACTACTTTTGGCTGGCATTTTCGGCAAAATTCTGCTGGAAATCAGTTCATGGTTTGTGAACATATTTTTGGTACCGATGGCATTCGCGGTACGGTTGGCAGTCCACTAATCTGTGCAACATTTTTTCAACGTCTCGGCCGCGCACTGGAGAAATTGCTGGAACGGAAGAATTTGCCGCGTCGCATTATCATCGGCTGTGACGGGCGCTCTTCGGCGGCAACATTGCGCAACGCTCTACTGTCCGGTCTTTCCGATGCCGTGGAAATTTGGGATATTGGCGTCCTCTCAACCCCTGCCATCGCCTCCGCGGTACCATTTTTTGACGCGTCAATTGGCATTTCTTTGACCGCATCCCACAACGGTGCCAGCGATAATGGTGCAAAATTTTTCGACTGCCGTGGGCACAAATGGTCCGCCGAATGCGAGAGACAGCTGGAGAGAAGTTTCGAAAATATTACTCCAGGCGAAGCCATGCCATGCCATCCGACGGTGCACAAATGCCATAAAAGAGCGCTGAATAATTACCTACTGTCCTGGCGTAAATATTTTTCGCCCAAAGCATTATCAGGATTGAAGGTTGTTTTGGACATGGCCAACGGAGCGGCGTCATACTATGGGGTGCATCTACTGGAATCAATTGGGGCAGAAGTCGTTGCCACTGGTAATGCGCCAAATGGAAATAATATTAATAAAAATTGTGGCTCTGAGTGGCCGCACCATCTGCTGGAGACCGTTCGGGCAACGGAGTCTGACTTCGGCTTAGCTCTTGATGGTGACGGAGATAGAGCATTGCTTTGCGGCAAAGACGGCTACACCATCGCCGGAGAGCATATTCTAGCGCGGCTGTCCCTGGCGGCATTGCGACAGCATCATGTTTCGCAAATCGTTACGACGCAGCAAGCAAACGGAGCCCTCGATGGGTATCTTGCGGCCCACGGCATAGATGTTTTGCGCACGGAAGTCGGCGATCGCAATGTGGCCGAAGCGCTGGAAAAATATGGCTGCCCACTCGGCGGGGAACCGTCGGGCCACGTGATTTTTTCAAATTGCACCATGGTCGCGGATGGGCTACTGACAGGAGCGTTTTTCCTGCAAACATTTGCGGAGCAAGAAGCGCAAAAATTCCCGCAAAATTGGCGCTTTCCCCTGCACGCGTACGCATCAACAAATATACCTGTGGCAAAAAAATTTCCGCTGGACGAGGCAAAATATTTGCAGGAATGCAGAAATCGCGTCGAGGAAAAATTGGGTCTTTCCGGACGAGTTTTCATCCGTTACTCTGGTACGGAGAATAAGTTGCGAATGTTAGTGGAGGCAACGGACGATGCGCAGGCCCAGGACTTACTCAGCGAATTATCCGACGCGTTTTTCTCCGACGCAGCCAATTTTTAGGTTGTCAAAATTTTTTCGCACGCAAGCAAGGACCCAATGGAAAAACGGGCATATCGGGTGCGCATCCACACTTTCGGCTGCCAGATGAACGAACGGGATTCGGAGACGATGGCGGCGGCTCTGATACGGCACGGTCACACAATTGCGGAAGATGCTGTTGCGGACGTGTTTATCTTCAATACATGCAGCGTGCGAGACGCAGCTGAGCGGAAAGCTATCGGGCAAATCGAACGGGCCATCGCTATGAGGCAGGGAGGCCGCTTCCCCATTGTTGGCGTTGCTGGATGTATGGCGCAACGACTTCGAGAACAACTATTTCTCCGTATTCATGGCTTGGATTTTGTTTTGGGCACAGAGCAATTCCACCGCATCGTTGAGGTCCTTGAACGCATCGCAATGGGAGAAACGCATGTGCTCTGCACCGATGGCAACGGCGACGAGAAAAAAACTCAAGTCACAGAGCGCCAATGGCCATGCCGACGACCTTCCGCATTTGTCAACGTCTGCAGCGGCTGCCCCATGCGCTGCTCCTATTGCATAGTTCCACAAACACGTGGACGAGATCGACATCGTCCAATGGATGACATTTTGACCGAGGTGCGGCAATTGGCGGAGTGCGGCACGAAAGAAGTTGTACTGCTTGGACAAATCGTTAACCTCTACGGAATCCGTCACATACCCTTCGACAACGGGAAAAGTCCGTTTGTGCAATTGCTCGAAAAAATCCACGACATCAACGGCATAGAGCGCATTCAATTTCTTTCCCCACATCCGTGCGGCTTTCGCGAGGACTTATTGCGCTGTTATGCAGAGTTACCTAAGTTGTGCCAATGCGTGCATTTACCCATTCAAAGCGGGTCCAATCGCGTGCTAAGAGCTATGAATCGAGGATATACGCGCGAAAAAATTTTGCACATACTACGGCAATTGCGCGCGCAGAATCCGCTCATTGCTCTATCGACGGACTTGATTGTGGGATTTCCCGGGGAAACGGATGAGGACTTCGCGTTGACGGAACAACTGTTTGATGAAATCGACTTTGACATGGCTTTCGTGTTCAAATTCAGTCCACGGGAAGGCACTCCGGCAGCAAAATTTCCAAATCAAATCGCAGATGTAATTGCGGCGGAACGCAATCAACGCCTACTGCGCCGGTTATCTGTCACATCGCTTCGGCGACACCAGGCCTTTCTCGGCAGCACGCAGCAAGTGCTTGTCAAAGAACCACTGCGCAAAGAAAATAATATTTTTGTCGGACATAGCCACTTCGGGAAAAAAGTTTTCTTTCCAGCTCAGCCGGAGGATGTGGGAAAAATTATTCCCGTCCAAATTACTCGAGCATCGACGGCGGCCTTGTGGGGATCCCCATTTGGAAAATGTTGACCTTGCGCGCCCACAAGCCATTGGTGCAGTTAGAGAAAAATGAAAAAATTTGCCAGCAGAGTGTTGCGCACCCGACCAAACAACTTCGTTCGTCAACTAACTATCGGTGCCAAAGGGGTGCTCCAGTGGGTCAACGTCAAGGGCTAATGGCTGAATGTTGGCCGGAATTGCATCCTCTTCTCTTTGCATCGCATCTACTTTCCGAGACAGAGCATTCGGTCGGTCGGTAAAAAACCAAAATTCCACGCGCCATAGAGTGCCGGCTTTTGGCGGAATTGACCGCAAAGGTCCATGGAATTTCACGTCATTTTGCCCTGAAAAAGTTTGTCGCAAACGCTCGGCCCAGGAATTGGCAAACTGGTTGAGCAGATCGTTGTCATCGCTGCGGAATTCCTGACAAAGCAAATGTTTGAACGGCGGATAATCGAGATTTTCCCGCGCACGCAGTTCATTTTCGTAGAATATTTCGTGATCATTGGCTATAAAACTTTGCAGTGCTGGATGTTGTGGATTTGATGTTTGCAGAACGAGCTCGTCGGGGAATTTATCGGGCGGAAAACAGTCAAGCAGTTCGTGGAGAGCTTGAAAGGCGCACTCGGCACTGCGAAAATGCCGCGGGAAAAACAAATGGTCGAGGTCGAGGTGGGCCAACAGAGCGATCTCACAGCGGTCTAACTCAGGCAAAATCGCCGAAGTCCCCACTAAAATGTCGAAGGGCGCCGCTAATATTTTGTGGAATGGCCCCCGTCCGTCGCAGCGAATGCAGCGATTGTGTGGAAATACTTCCTCGATTCTCTGGACGATTTTTTGCGTCCCCGAGCCGACGCGTCGCAAGCATGTGGAACATTTTGGACAGCGAACGGGCGTTTTCGCATCGATGAAATGGGAGCAACGACCGCAACGATATTGCTTTTCCTGTGCGTCAAAAGTCATTGGCGTGGAACAATATATGCAACGCAGAACTGCACAACATTTTCGGCAATATACGCGAGAAAAACCTTTCTGCGGGTGTATCAACGCCGCTCGTTTTCCATGTGCGAGGAGACATCTCAATTTTTTCAGGAGCAGCGGCGCAATCGTCCAATCTTGTGGAGGTAAATCTCGCCGATCGACGAGGCAAATTTTTACATTCTTCAACCGGGGAATATGCTTAGCGGGAACGAATTGCACCTTTCCATTCCGTTGCGCATGCACAATCTCAAGCGGGGGAGCAGCGGACCCTAAAATGCAGGGAATGTTCTCCAGTTTTGCTCGCCAGATAGCACCGTCACGGCCGTGAAATCTCGGATGATGATCCTGCCGATGCCGCCAGTTTTCCGCCCGTTCGACGATGATGAGGCCGAGGCGTGAGAATGGTAAAAACAGGGCGGAGCGAGTGCCGATGAGCACGAATGTCTCCCCGCCGATGAGACGATTAAGAAGAGTGTAACATTTTTGCGTGGAGGAACTTCCATCCCATAAAGCACAGATGTCGTGTGAAAATTTTTCACTCAGTGCCGCAGTCAATTGTGCAAATATCTTCTGAGCCCAGCGCATGTCCGGGCATAGAACAAGTACTTGGGAGCCGCAGCGCAGTGCATGCTCGATGGCCACAATGTAACTAGCAAAACGGTGAGAACTATGCCCCATAAGGAGTTGTGCCGAAAAAATGGCATCCAGTGGCAGGGGAAAATTTGTAAATTCTGGGCGCGCGTCGACAATCACGTTCTTTGGATTTTTGAGGGATTTTTTTGCTAAATTTCTGCGCAGGAAGTTCGGAACAACCATTTTTAAAAAGCCTCGCAGCGAACTGTGATAGTAATTTGACAGCCGACGGATCAATTGGAGCAATTTAGGCGAAACAACTGGTTTCTGGCACAGCAATTTATGAATATTGCGCAGTGGGCCATGAAATTCTGGCGGAGAAAGATCGACAACGATGGCTGGCACGTGGCGGATTTTTTGACCAGTTTCAGCGAAATCCATGACAAGTTGTTCCTCATCAACATTTGCAGGACGCAGCGCAAGCGGCACTTCGACGAGCGAGCCAATAGTCAGATGCTCGCGCAACGGCGGCGGCACAGCGTAGGAAAGAGGTTTCCCGAGAGCGTCAAAAAATTCCACCGTAGCATATTCCGTCAACACCTGCGTCATACTCCAATGTCCTTTCCCAAGCCTAATTTGCTCACCCGTTGGACGGAAATGCATGGACCAGTCAACAAAAATTCTTACAATTTCAAATAATCTTCGACGGCAAAAAATTCTGCAATCCGCCACCATAAATTCAGTCGGATATCCGTCGTCAACGGAATGTGCTACCTTAGAGATTTCGCATAGTGTTCCGCATCAAGCTATTGATCAGGCGATGTATGTTTTACGCGTTGAACGATTCAACTTAGTGCACCGGAAGGTTATAACTTTCGGGCTTGCATTTCACCCAAAAAAAACTGTAATTTCGTCCATGGGTGCCAGTATCTACTCATTCAAAGACTTATGCGTAAAACGTAACGTATGGCGCCGCGATGGCTTGCGCGTTGGATTGACAAATGGTTGTTTTGACCTTCTACATCCCGGGCATATCTTTCTTCTCGAACGGGCTGCGAAATTTAGTGACGTGCTCATCGTGGCATTAAATTCCGACGGCAGTGTCCGCGCACTCAAAGGTCCTAAACGCCCCATCATTCCCGAACATCTTCGCGCTTATGCTCTTAGCGCCATTCGCTGGGTCGATGCAGTTTTTATTTTTGATGGCACACGCGTGGTTCAAGAAATTTGCCAACTCTCCCCCGATGTCTACGTCCGTGCCGCCGATCGTACGGTTGCCGACCTCGACTCCAATGAGTTACGCGCACTGCGAGAAATTGGCGCAGCAATCGAATTTGTTCCATTTTTACACGGAATCAGCACAACGGAAATCGTAAAACGTTGCGAGAAACCAGTGGCTTAAGTTTTCTTATTGCAGCCGGACACAGATCAAAAGCACGCCATTCTAAAACCTTGGCGCGCAGGGTACGATACTTTCTCAGTCGCTGCGACATGGAATAGTGTTCAAAGAAGTACTTTCTTTTAGGCCACAGCAGGAAAAAGCGCGTTGTATGTCAATGGGTATGTGGCCCTTATCATATTTCAAGAAATCGTACAATAGCGGCCGATAGTCTGGATGCGCACATTTTTCAATAATTGTCTTCGCACGGCGGCTGGGGCACAAACCGCGCAAGTCCGCCACACCGTATTCCGTGACAAAAATTTGCGTATCATGCTCCGTGTGATCGATATGCGAACACATAGGAACGATACAGCTGATTTTTCCATTTTTTGCCGTCGATGGTGTGGCAAAGATAGAAATGGCGCAATTCCTAGAAAAATCTCCCGAACCACCGATCCCATTAACTAATTGTGTTCCAGAAACATGAGTGCTGTTTACATTTCCCCAAAGATCAACTTCTAATGCACCGTTAATTCCAATAACCCCCAGACGACGAATTACTTCCGGGTGATTGCTAATTTCCATCGGTCGCAGAACCAATTTTTTGTGATACTCGTCAAGATGGTCGTAAATACGTCGCAGGATGGCAGGGGAGACGGCGAGGCCACTGCTGCTGGCGAAACGAACGCGCCCGCACTCGATGCCGTCGAAAATCGTGTCCTGCAGCAATTCCGAATACATGTCGAACGGAGGGAACGCGCTATCCGTGCAAAGTGTCCCCATGAGCGCATTGGAAACGTTACCCACGCCGGCTTGTAGTGGAAGAAATTTTTCTGGAATTCGTCCGGCAAGACGTTCTGAGAGAAGAAATTGAGCAATATTTTCGCCGATTTTTCGAGAAATATCATCCATGGGCTGGAGCGGCGGTGGATTGTCTGGTATATCCGTTCGAACTACTGCAACTACCCGTGCCGGATCAATTTGCATCAGCGTGGACCCGATGCGATCCGATGTGCGGTAAATGGGCACTTCCCGCGTGCGCGGCGGCGGGTCCAACTCGTAAATGTCGTGGAGTCCCTCCAGATCTGGCGGATGGTAAGCGTTGAGCTCGACAATGATACGCCTAGCCATACGGGCAATTGTAGGAATGGCGCCGATTCCACTCGTCAGCAGGACACGACCGTCGGAACTAATGGCGGCTGCCTCGAAAATGGCGAAATCGATGGGTCCAAGCGCACCGGATTTGAGCAGCGGAACCATGTGGGACAGATGCATATCCGCAAATTCCACACAATGCTGATTGATTTGCTGGCGCAGTAGCCGACTCCCTTGGTAGGGGACGCGGTAAGAAATGGCTTCCGCCGCGGCAAGTACTTCATCGACAGCGGCATCGGTCGATGCGCTGGCCAACAATCGCACGCGAAATTCCTGGCCATTCCGATGCATTTCCAGCGCACGCTCCGCCAACGAACGCGTAACCAATTTCACTGATCCAGCGGCTGTAAAACCTCCAACGGCAACTGTTTGGCCATTTTCAATAAACGATGCCGCCTCCTCGGCCGATACCTCTGGAAAGTCATGCGTAGAAAAATTCACCAACATACGCTTTCGCGATAGCAAATTTCGTCAATGGAAAAATATTGCAACCACCATGGGATGGAACATGCTTTCCGGAAGCATTTTAGGCTAACTTTGATAGAAAAATTCACATTTGATTCTCGTCACAAAAAGCGAAGCGTACCGTACTCTGCCTGTGTCTCGGTTTGTGTATGTGGCGGCGCCTCAGATCAGCTACGGTCCTCGAAGGGAATATCGCGGTCACGGAAACGCAAGTCCCACAATTCGTGTGAAATTTGAAAACACTCCATCCCAGCGGCGTGGGCAGCTTCTATGCCCAGTGGACTATCATCGAACACCATACATTCTTTGGGGGAAATGTTGAGTCGCTTCGCAGCTTCCAGAAACAGATGTGGTTTGGGTTTGACATATGCGACTCCATCAATGATCACATCTTCCCGCGTAACAACGGCTTGCATCCGTTTCTCGAGTTGTAAATGCTTTAAAATATAGGCCACATTGACACGTAACCCCGAAGAAGCTACGGCCATTGGACGTTTTTTTTCGGCCAAGATTAACTCCATAACTTGTTTTATCGGACGGACATGCGGCAAAAATGTCCCATAGTAACCCTCCATCAACTCCTCCAGGACTCGTGGATCGATGTTGCATCCGTTGACGTCGTTGTATTCTCTCACACTGGCTGCGAAATCGCGGCCGCCGTTGTTGCAAAATGCCCCCCACTCCAGTTGAGCCGGCGCCCCCACATCTTTCAGGGCCCGATTCCACGCCTGAAAATACAACCCCATGGTGTCCCCGATGGTGCCGTCACAGTCAAAGATGAATGCCCGATGGGGAGATTTTAAAAATTGCTTTAACATGGCTTTCTACGCATACTTCGAGAGTCGCCCCCGCCGCTTCGGTGTGCTTTCCGGCCTTTTTTTCGGTCGCGTTGCAGCCTTATTTTCCGCCGCTTGCGCTGGCTTTTTCTCCCTCGGAGGAAATTTAAACGATATTTTCCCCTTCCTGTCAATTTTCAATGACGCGCTAAATGATTTTCCCGTACGATTTGACACAAAGTCGCTGATCACGTCCGTTTTACCTTCTTCGCAAAGGCCGTGAATTTCGTCTTCTAACAATTCGTGGCCGAGCATGAAGCGTCCGATGCGCAGGTTGCACTTACCGCCTCCGAAATTCGAACAGACGTAGCCGCGATCCGTGGAATACACACTCCCGCCGCAATTTGTCGGACATTTGCAGAGTGGTTTTCCGTGCGACATACTATCCTGCAAGGCTTTGCGTGTTTCTTCAGACAATTCCGAAGGACCATTTTCGAATTCCAATTTCGCCCGTCCGCTCTCTAGGACGACCGACGCCTTGAAAAATCGCCCAATGCGGGAACGAAAATCTTCGAACGGACCGACACGACCGTCTCGCACGAGAATGGCGACATCATTTTCCGTAAGTTTCCGCCCACCAATCACTTTAACAATGTTGATTGCTTTGTCCACGGACACAAAGCCACGAATTGTTTCCAGGAGCGGTTGGTTGTCGGTGGGAGATATGATGGCAGTTTCCCGGCTGTGGGACGCATCACTTTCGTTGAAATTGCGAATGCGTTCCACGAGATCGCAGGTGAGCGAACGAATTTCCCCCATGAAGCTGTCGCGTGAAAATTGCCCCTGCTCTATTTTGCGCAACTTGCACTCCCATTCACCGGTCAGCGCCGGATCCTTAAGTGCTTCCACTCCAAGGGCGATGAGAAAATCCAACAGTCGTTCTGCCTTCTGCGTTGCGCAGAGATTTCGTCCATCCCGTTCCACATACTGCATGCCCACGAGATTGTCGATGATTTGCGCCCGCGTTGCCGGTGTTCCGAGACCCCTTTCGCGCATTGCCTGGGCAAGTTCCTCGTCATCAACGAGTTTTCCCGCAGTTTCCATGGCAGATAGCAATGTCGCTTCCGTATAATGGGGAGGCGGCTTTGTTTCCTCTTCGATCTGCTCTACTTTTGCCAAAGTTGCCAGCGGTGGTTTTCCATCTTCATCGGTCAACCGCGGCAGGAGTCCAGATTTGTCTTGTTGTTCTCTCCCATGCACTTCGAGCCAACCGGGAACGGCGAGAACGCGGCCTTCGGAGTGAAATTCGTGCTTGCAAACGACGGTGCTGCGCGTTGTGACATCGTACTCGGCGGCGGGGAAAAATACCCCGAGGAAGCGGCGAACGATCGCGTCATAAATTTTTCTTTCCAAATCATTTAAATTGTTTGGATGCTGGGGAGTTGGGATGATCGCAAAATGGTCTGAGACTTCCTTATTGTTGAAAATTTGCTTATCCGTCGTGCGAATGCCATATTCCATTAGGATCTTCTCAGCCAGCGGCTCATAGCCATCTCGCAAAGATTTGAGCACGTCTTTGCAGACAGGTCCGTAATCTTCGGGAAGCACTTTCGCGTCCGTTCGCGGGTATGTTATGGCTTTGTGGACTTCGTAGAGTGCTTGCGCGACCTTCAAAGTTATTGTTGCGGAGATGCCGAAGCGGTTATTGGCATCGCGCTGGAGAGAAATCAAGTCGTAGAGACGCGGAGGGGAGACCGTGGAGCGCTTTTTCTTCTCAGAAACGGCGCCCTGGCCAGCACTTTGCACCTCTTCGAAAATTCTCTGCGCATCTTCCTTGGAAAAAATTCGATCGCGTCCCGAATCCTTTGCTCCTTTCACGGCTGGAAGGCGATAAACTCCTTCGTAGGAACCTTCTGAGACAGAGAAGCGGGCGACAATGCGCCAATAGGGGACCGGTTTGAAATCGCGTATGATTCTGTCATGCAAAACGATCATTGCGAGAGTAGGGGTTTGCACGCGCCCAACGGATGCGACACCCTGGCCGGCAAACATGGTGGCTGTAACCGCTCTTGTCCCGTTGATCCCTATGAGCCAGTCGGCTTCGGAACGGCAACGGGCGGCACTTTGCAGAGAACGCATCTCATCGGCGGATCTCAGGCGTTCGAACGCTTCCCGAATGCCAGCGGTTGTCATGGACACCATCCATAAGCGGCGGAACGGTTTTTGCGAACCACTCAGCTCGTATATGTAGGAAAAAATCAATTCACCTTCGCGGCCGGAGTCACAGGCATTAATAACATCATTTATTTTGTCGTCATTGAGTAATTTGCACAGCGTTGCAAACTTATCCTTTGTCTTTTCCGTCACTTTCAGGGAAAATTTTTCCGGCACGATCGGCAGTGTCTCAATGCCCCACCGCTTCCAACGCGGATTCATGTCTTCTGGCATGCACAATTCCACCAGATGTCCAACGGCAGAAGCAACCACATAGTTTTCGTTTTCATAGACATCTCCATGCCGCTGATCAGCTTCGAGCACGCGGGCAATATCAAGCGCTACACTCGGTTTTTCTGCGATCACTAACGTCTTTTTTTTTGCAGCTACTTTTGCCATGGCGTCACCAAAAACTTCCCCTTCGAGTGTCCGTTGCCAGCCAATCGCTGTTCCATTGGTGCGGGTAGACGGAATCGAACCGACATCACCAGCTTGGAAGGCTGAGGTTTTGCCATTAAACTATACCCGCGCTGGGATACGTGATGGAATGGTTTATCACCTCGTCAAGCAAAAATTTGCATTTGGACAAAAATTTCCCAGGCGATGGAGGGGATTTTGGCAGGCGCAGCAGCCATCATCTGGTGCGAGCGAAGGGACTCGAACCCTCGGCATCTACCTTGGCAAGGTAGCACTCTACCAACTGAGTTACGCTCGCAGCGCCACGTAACTTGCCACGACCACCGGCTCTGTCAAGCGTTTCCATGAAAAAATTTGACAGATGGACTCAGCATTTCAGCACTGTCCGAAACGCCTGCCCCAGATCCAGCAGAAATTTCTAACGTTTCCCGCGGCGCACTGCAGAGCCACTTCCCTGCGCTACACTGGAATAACCCCAGTCCACCTCATCGATGCGATCCCCGTAGTGTCGAAGGAGCTCATTGAAGCTGGCTATAGCCACACCAAAGCCAACAAACCACGTGATGCCATAGAGAAAGCAGCACACAAATTGCAGACCTACGAATGCGAGCGATGGCCATATCATTGGCCACCAAATCCTCCGTAAATAGTGGGCAAATGCCGATGGTGCAAAGAGATCCCCCAATCGCTCCCGGCGCTGATATAGCATGAGACAGGTGAAAAATCCTGGGAATAGGAGTGCCATGGGAAGAGGCAGAAATAGCCACATGGGAAGATTCAAAACGCTGAAACTGCCGACGTAGATCAACCATTTGGCGACCAGGGCTAGAATCACGCAAATGACCGCGTAAGTAGTAAAAAATGCGGCAAAGCGAACGCCGTCCCAGAGCAGCTGCCACCAGTTCGACCATTCCGGCAATTGCACTCCGCCGTCCGTTGCATAGCGTGGCGTCCGCATGAAGCGGTACAAGTATCCGAATGCGAAGAGCAATAGCGGAGGAATGAACATGAACAGCACGCCAATTGCCGTTTTGAGCCAGAGGCGGTCGTCGGTGAATCGTGGAAAGAGAACATTTTTCATAGCATCCAAGTAAACCCGTTGGCAGTGAATCTAAAAAATGTGGCGATGCAACTCTGAAATTGAATTCCGCAAAAATTCTCGCCTCCCAGTGGCCAGAAATTCGTCCGCGCAAATTTGGCGCGCAGCACTCGGTGCCCATGATGCTGAGACGGAGAACATGACAGGATCTTTGAAAAATGTGAGCAAATGCTTGCATTATTTAAAAATTGTGCCAAACTATTGTAGTCGGTATGCCAATAGAACCTTATAAAAATCCATATCCATGTCCAAACCCTTTTGGTTCCTACCGGGACCGGGGACCTCCTAAAGAAATAGCGAGGAGGCAGAGTATCTGGGATGGCTACAGGGATAATGCGGAGAATGCATTGAATGTAATGAGTAACGGAATTACACCCGCTGATGCAACTTCGTTCGTATGCAGAGCTGAGACATGGAAAACTGCCACTATAGAAATGCACAAAGCAGCTGGATGCGGACCAGTAAAGGCATATCTTAAGTGGCTTTTGGGGTGGGATTCTAAACTCGTAAATTACGTAATTGGCAATTGGTGCTCCAACTTTATAGCTAATGCAATAGTCCTTGAAGGGGAACAGGCCCTAAACGAATTTTCACTGCATAGCACAAGTTATGTGATGGCTTATGAGAGCATTGCAGATTATCCTGGGATTGATGCGCTACAACAACACGCTCATTCGCAGCTTGATAGGGGTAATCAAGCTGCTAGCGATATGCTTCGCAGACATGGTTCATCCATCGTTGAAACTCCTTCGCAGCTTGAAGGGGAAGGTCGACAAGCTTTGGACGCGATACGTCGTGCCAATGAACAAGCCACGTCTGGACCTATAGTCGTCCCACAAAACGGCTTGAACGCATTCATGGCTTTTTTAATCTTGGCGCCGAAAACGGAGCCAATACACATTTTGCTTAGTGTAGCATCAGATGGGAACTTTGTCGCATCGGTAATACTAGAATCCGCAATAAATTCTGCCGAATCTCGGACAGAGATCGGACAGGCACAACGTTACTTCGTTGTGAACACTGACAATGCGGCCACCGAAAGGTCACGAGCTCCATCGCCATCGCCATCACAGGGAACGTGATAACCGAACATTTCGAATTATCGCCGGCCTTGTCAATGTCGAGGTGCGCGAACCGCAGGCTTTGGCAAAATGGCAAGAGAGGATCCGCAGGGGAATCAGGAAGTCCACCGGGCTTCTCGAGGAAGCGGAAAAATTAATAGATCTGGCTCTGGGAGCGGCTTGATGGGCTGTCGAAATTTTGCAACAGGTCTATTACACCATAAATTAGGATAAAACACAGCGTGAACCAGCTAAATTCCTAGCACCTTTCCACATCTGGAACAAATTTTTTCATTTTCTTGGAAAATTTGCAAGTCTTCGCAGTGGCGCCAGCAGCGGCTGCAGCGTTCTCCGCGGGCCGGTTCAACGGCGATGGACAAATTATTTCCTTCTTCGCGAGTCAGTTCCGCCTGCGACACGATGAACAATTCCGGTAAAATTTCCTCGCAATCGGCAAGCAGAGTCCCCATGTCGTTTTTTTCGCCGACGCGCAAGATAACGCGTGCTTCCAGTGATTTCCCGATAATCTTTTCTCGCCGCGCTTCTTCCAATTTTTGATTCACCGCCGCGCGCAACGTCAATAATCGTTCTACCCGTTCGGCGGGTTCAGCACATGAAGAAAATTCTTTCTCATTCGGCCATGGGAGTAGATGGGCCGGCTTTTCTGCGAATGGTTCGTCGCATTGCAAATATGCATAAGCTTCGTCAGCTGTGAGTGTTATTATTGGGGTTAGCACGGCAAGAAGAGCCATGAGAATTTCCCAGAGAGCCGTTTGTGCCGAGCGCCGCTCCTTGCCAGATTTTGCAAAAGTGTAAAGTCTGTCTTTCAGAATGTCGTGGTAAGTTGCGGAAAGTGTGACGGTACAGAAATTTAGTACCATGCGGTAGATGCGGTGAAATTCATAGGCTTCGTAGGCTTTGGTTACCTCATTGATGAGTTGGCTCAACTTCGCCAGGGCCCAACAATCGATCGGGAGGAGTTCATCCAGATTGACGCCGTCGCGCTTACGTTCAAAGTCGCCGAGATTCCCAAGTTGGAAGCGCAGAGTGTTGCGAATGGTGCCATAGGCGACAACGATGTGTTCCAGAATGCCGTCGGAGAGCGGGATGTCGTCGCGGAAGTCCTCGGAAGCGATCCAGAGTCGAATCACGTCCGCGCCATAGCGAGCCACGTAGTCGTCGGACGATTGCGGCTTGTCGGAGCTCTTGGAGATTTTTTTGCGGTCCTCTCCCACGATAAATCCGTGCGTCAATACGGCTTTGTACGGAGCTGATCCGCAGTTAATTGTCGAGCACCACAGCGACGATTGAAACCAGCCTCGGTGCTGGTCCGTCCCTTCGGCGTAGAGATCGGCTGGGAAATATAAATCCTTCCCGTAGAGAGGGAGAGCCTTGGAGCTGCATCCGGAATCAATCCACACGTCCAAAGTGTCCGTCCCCGGCCGCAATTTCTTGCCCTGCCAGGCTTTTTCCAGGGGGATGCCGGCCAATAATTCGTCCGCAGACATCGTAAACCAGCAGTCGGAGCCAAATTGTCGCACTTTTTCCGCAACGGCACGGATGACCTTCCCGTCCAAGAGTGCGTTGCCGTCTCCGTCGAAAAATACCGGCAATGGAATCCCCCAGGTGCGTTGCCGGCTGATACACCAATCCGGGCGGGTAGCAAGTGCACTGTGCATGCGATTCTGTCCCCAATCCGGAGTCCATTGCACAAACTTCAGGGAATCCAGGGCAGTTTCCCGCAGAGCCGCGTCCTCAAGATTCAGAAACCACTGGCTCATGGCCCGATAGATGACCGGAGTTTTGGACCGCCAGCAGTGGGGGTAAGCATGGGTTATCGTTTTCTCCATGAGAAGGTTACCATTTTTTCGCAGCAGATCTATCACTGCCTCCGACGCCGGACAGCGACCATCTTTGTCAAGTATTTCCATGCCAACAAGTTCCAATGGCATTTCTCCGTCATTAACGTAGCGGCCATCGTCGTCGATGGGACAGTAAACATCCAGATGATTTTGCAGGCCAAACACGTAATCTTCCATGCCATGGGCCGGCGCGCAGTGTACGCAACCGGTTCCGCTGCTATTCGTAACAAAATCACCGCCGCAGATGGGACTCGGGCGTTCGATGAACGGGTGCCGCGCTTTTTTCCCAATGAGTTCCCCGGCCGCAAATTCCGCAATTTTTTTCACCCCAGATAGCTGGCAGTCATTGATAAATCGTTCCACAGAAGAACTTTCCACGACATATCTTTCGCCGTTACAGGACAGTGCCGCATAGTGAAATTGCGGATGTACGGCGATGGCGCGGTTGGATGGCAAGGACCAGGGCGTCGTCGTCCAGATGACCACATGGGCTGGATCCGAGATGGAAAGTTCTGCGGCCGAAGATTTTTCCAGTGGAAATTTCACCCAAATCGAGGGACCGCGAACGTCTTTGTACTCGATTTCTGCCTCCGCTAGGGCTGTTCGGCAAGGAATGGACCAATAGACGGGTTTTTTGCTGCGATAGACCAGCTTATTTTCAACGCAGCGGGCGAAAAATTCCAAAACAGCGGCCTCGTAGTGCGGATCCATGGTGCGATATTCCCGTTTCCAATCGGCGAGTAAGCCTAGCCGCTCAAACTGTTTGCGCTGTCGGGAACTGTAATCTCTGGAAAATTGTGCGCAGGCCCGCCGCAGCGCAATGGCATCCCAGTTACGACCTTCCGCATGAAGATTTTTGACAACTTTATGTTCGATGGGCAATCCGTGGCAGTCCCAACCGGGAACGTACGGCGCACGGTAGCCGCGCAGGGTTTTGTAGCGGATAATGATGTCCTTCAAGATTTTGTTTAACGCTGTCCCGATGTGCACGTCACCGTTGGTGAATGGCGGCCCATCGTGGAGGAAGAATCTTGGCGCATCTCGGCGTGCATCCTGAATTTTTTCGTATAATCCGTCCGCGTTCCACCGGCCAATGCGCTGCGGCTCGCGTCGCGCCAACTCCGCCCGCAGCGGGAAATTCGTCTTCGGCAAGTTCAGTGTGTCTTTCAGCTGCATGATCATCCCTCCAGATGGTTAATTTCCTAGAGATTTACACCGCTTCCGCAATAGACATTTTGGAAAATTTCAAGCCAATGTGCGAAGAGTAGACGCAGATGCCAATTTTGGAGTTTTGTTTGCGCGCGGGCCGTGTGGATCACTGATGCGCAACGGCGCAAAGGACAATTAAGGATCTGGGAGCGTTGCTCAGCTTGCAAAATACGACCATTTTTGTCTCTTGTGCAGATGTGACGGCGGGAACAGCGCACCCTCAAGATACCGGAAAAAACCACGAGTTGCTTCCAACTTTTTTTTGCGAAAGGAAATAAGAGAAAAATTAAAATTTCCTAGCTTTTTCATTAGACATTTTTCAAAACCCTCTGAAACTGGCTGTTTATGAGGGTTTTGAGCCATTTTATCTGACTTTTGAAAAATGTCTATTGACAAATTTGTGCGACATGGTAGAATCTGCGCGTTATGCCAATAGACATTCGCCTTAGCAGAACGCAATATGATGACCTTTCTACCAAATTTAGCACTCTGTTCTACCCTCCGGTTGCGCCTGGTGTCGACAATGCGCCTACCTCCGCAACAGGAGATGGGGGAAGGTTGCTCTCGCTTCCTGGTCGTATGGCTACCTTCGACGACAGCAGCATCGCATCCAAGGAAGTAGCGAAGCTATTAGTAGCAGCTGGAATCAGCTGGTGCGTGTGGTCCGCGAGTCTCCGCATGGCTTTGAGTAGTAGTTGGAAAAATCTAAACTTTATTGTTGAGAGTTCTCCTCAACCGGCAGCTGTGATCCACAAAGCCCAATTCGACATATGCCGAACTCAATTATCTACATTGAATAGAAATAATACGCTGGCGGACGCCTGCGATCGCTTTGATCTGCCCCATGAAATCGTTCGAGATCTTTTTGGCATTGACGAAGATACGCCTATTAGAGATATTGAAGCTAGTGGAGAACCCAGGAACATTGGAGTAAAACTGGCTGATTTTGCGCCCGAACACATGATTGCAGTCATGGCTATTGCCGGGTTATTTCCCGGTGTATATATAGCATTTAGCCGCAAGACGGTGAACAATGCTAATATGATACGTGCTACGTTGCTGCCTGCCAGCAATTCCTCGACGTTGCGGCCCATGTATAATCGTAATGCCAAAGCTGTCTTTTGCGTATGTCGTGATATAGACAGATCTCAACTTCCACTCGCAGCAACATTCATCTCCGCCGAACAACAAATACTGACCGGAAGCACCGATGGCCGAGGGAGCGTCATGCCTTTTATGTAAACTTTCGTTTCCCTCTACTATTGCCCAGCTCTCGAAATCATTCTATTTTCAAACGAGACCACGAGCTGCGAGTAAATTATGCCCCAGTTTTCAATTTTACCAGTCCATTTTTTCTCCAAGTTGCAAATGTCTAAATAGAGGCACTTTAACACTGCGTCCTCCGATGGGAAGGACGGTTTATTTTTGGTGATTTTTCGCATGCACCGATTGAATGATTCGATTGGGTTTGTTGTATGGATAAACCTCCGCAACTCAAAGGGATAGCGCCAAAAAGTTGACAAATACTGCCAATTTGTCCGCCACGACTTGCTGATGTACGG
>JAITFC010000064.1 GCA_031281635.1 Puniceicoccales bacterium
GAGCGTCCGCAAATTTCGCGCCACGTTGGCAGCCCCGCCGAGAGACCACGCATCCTCTTTGGCCAAAACTATGGGGACTGGGGCTTCCGGAGACAGGCGATGCGCCTCTCCGAAAACGTAATGATCCAGCATGAGATCCCCGACAACCAGGGCACGCAGGCCACTTATGCGATCAAGCACAGACTGCATGGCAGACGTTTAGAAGATTTTTTAACAAAAATCAATTCTTTTCCGCAAATTAATGCAGATTTTTTTTACAAAAAAATAGTCTCACGGACAAAGGCTTTTTGCTTGACAGGCGCCATGGAATTGGCATCTAGGAGACATGAGCGATCAATCAAATCATCCCGACGTTCTTTGGCATTTCCCGTGGCTATCGCACTATCCCATTGATACGCATCAGGATGCCATTTACAGGCTTGTCGCGGGAAAGACGATGGATGCGACGGCAGTCGTTGTTTTGCGGAATATTTTTACATATAAATTAGACTTTTTGAATGCGAATGAGCGAATTCGTTGGACGAAAAGCGAATCTCTCCAACTGTTCGAACGCATCGTAGCGGAAAAACTCCCCGTTGATTCGGCGCGAAATGCTCTGTTTGCACTGCTTGCCGTGCGCGGACAGGGATATTTCAGGATCTCCTTTTGGACATCGGCCGTCCCGCGTTCGTTGCAGCAGCAGGATGGTGAAGTCCTTCGCCGCTAAGAGAGTTTGCCAGCGTGTCCACTCGGTGACAGCGGCGCTGGTCCTTTGGATGGTGGGGAGGTGGCATGGTGGGTGTTTTGTCGCCGCGAGAATTCGATGATTTTTCAGCTGCACCGCTGCTGGTGCCGCTTGTCGCGTACATTCTGGGAATTTTACTGCAAAACCCATCGCCCACGGTTACATTTTTTCTGTTTTTGCTACTTCTTTTTGTGCAAATTTTCCGAAGAAAATCACGCATGGTTCTCGTCATTATCGTTTTGGCGATGTGTGGATTTTTTCGCGCTCGCCACTGCGAAGAAGCGCCAATCCCGGAAGCATTTGGGCGCCGCAAGTACGACATGATCATACAATTGGACCGCTGCACGCTGAAAGATTTCCAAAACACGCGCCGCATCAACGGCTTTGCCACACTTGTACAGTTGCAAGGAGGAAAGGGGCCATTTGGCCAGCAAATTTACTATAATTTAGAGCTAGGGAACGAGTTGAAAGCTCCACATCGCGGGCAACGACTCTCCGTGCGCGCGGCTTTGCACAGGACGGAAGATGACCCATCGACCTTTGGCCGCTACCTATTTGCGACGGGCGTGCGTCATAGGATTGACCGCGGGAATGCGTTGCAAATTGTGTCCGAATCCGCGCTGTCAAAAGTTCTATCAAAAATTTTTGCGCGCAGCGTTGCCGCTCTTTCGGAGGGTTGGACCGCAGACTCACCCGCCGAACACATTTACGGTGCCATGCTACTTGGCGATCGTTCGCGGCTATCTTCTTCGGAAAAAGACACTTATTCTCGCGTTGGCATTGCGCATCTTTTTGCCGTCAGCGGCTTGCACATCGGAATCATCGCTACTTTTTTACACGTGCTCACCCGCGGATTGCCACTGCCACGCCTCTGCCTCTATATTTTACGCCTGCTGCTACTGTCCACTTTCGTCGCCATGGTCGGCGCCAGTCCCTCCTCCATACGCGCCTTCTTCATGGTCACTGCCTTCTGGAGTGCTTCACTCTTTTTCCGACGCTCTAACGGTCTTTCATCTCTCGTCTTAGCCGCATTTTTGACACTCATTCTAAGACCGAATGACCTCTATGCTACCGGATTTCAATTTTCCTATGGTGTTGTCTTTGCTATACTTACCTATGGTGTGCCCCTGGGACAGGTGCTGCGCAAACGCCTGCTGAAAGCACCGCCACTTTTTACCGTTACTCTCCCGCAGCGCCGTTGGATGCGCAAGTTGCTCGCCGATGGCTGGGAACTGTGTGCGCTCTCCATCTCCGCCACGGTTCCGCTGATTCCGCTATCGCTTTACCACTTCCAAACCTTCTCCATCGGTGGAATTTTTCTCAATCCGCTCGTCATCCCCATTGCCAGCGTGGCAATTCTCTGCGGATTTGCCTCTATCTGCTTCGGGTTGTTGCATTTTTCCCTGGGGTGTCACTTTTTCAATTTCATCGCCATGCCGTTTCTACACGTCATCCGAAATTCCGCGGTGACCATCGATTCTCTTCCTTGGATCCAATCAACGGACATGCAGATCGGATTCAGCTGCGCGCTCATTTGGACCGCCGCCCTCTGCATCGCCCTTCACCATTGCCATGCGCTGCCAAATGGTCTTCTGAAATTTTTGCTGCCAATCGCCGTCGCCGTCCTACCGGTAGTTTTTATCATTTAGCAGCTGCCAGTACGAAGCGGATGCGGATGAAGGGTTTGCGGGACATTGGAATCTATGGTAATTGCAGATTATTAGATTCCTAAGTAACAGAAAGTCAAGCAATAGACATTTTGAAAATTGAATAATTTTATCAACAATCGAGTTTTTATTGGCAGCTTTTCCATCTATTGTCATGTCGGCAAAACTAACACCTATGCCGCATAAACATCCCATTAAGCGCAAAAAACACTTTCACAAACGGAGCACCTTTCATTTTGTAAGAAGGGTCTTGCGATGCCAGGGAAAAATAAAAATTCCATGAAAGATGCGATGGAAGTTTGGC
>JAITFC010000097.1 GCA_031281635.1 Puniceicoccales bacterium
GTTTTGGCATCACGCGTGCATGCTCGCTATTTGTAGATTGCATTTTATTTGACGCCTACATGAGGGCCTTCAATGGATCAAAACAGAAGACTGCGCAGGACCTGGAATTTATAATACAAGGCAAGCAATTTCTGCACTATTACATGGAAAAGCTGCGCAAATACGCAATTGTCGGTGATGCCAATAATTTTTTCACGACAGCATTTGGCATTGCGAAAGATTGTATCGCAAAAGCCGATTCACTACGCCAAGAGCACTCGCTCCTATTGGAAGATCGTACGAAATTGACTCTCCCCGCCGCCGAGGCCAGGATTACCATCCTGCCAACGCCGAGCAGTTTGCTTCCGAATGCGGGAAGAGCAGCGATAACGTGTCACTATCCCAAATGTGGGACGAATCAGGTAACAACCATAGATGGTCTTATGGAAGCGTGCCACGCCATCAATGAGGCACTGCCGCAGCTGCGCGGAGGAAATTTTGCTCTTCTCCGTCAATTGGTGCGCGTTTTGCCAATTTCCGATGAAAGTTTTTTAAATGCATTAATGGTGGAACAATGCGCAGCAATTGCTCATTTACTTGCTACGGTACTAAATTTATTGCCGCAGGAGGACATACGCTGCGCCGCTGATCCAGCGATGATGACAATGCTAGTGCATATGCGCGTACTGCAACACGGCATGTTGTGCAGATGCGGCGGCAGAATCCTCGGCGGAATTTTGCCAGAGTTTTCCATAGATTGCGTATGTTTTCGCGATGCGGCCTTGCACGATTCCGTTTCCGCCGCGAATACAGAAGAGTATTGGGAGCGCCAAAGAATCATTGAATTTCTCAATAGGCAAAGCAAAGAAGGGAAATTGCCGGCATTCTTTCGCCATAAATGCGTTGGCGGAATCAGCCCGCAGGGGCCAGAGCTGAACGAATTAGATTTTTGGGAAAAAGTAGTGCTTGAATTGAGGGATTGTTTCCCCGACAGTTACAAACTACTGGAGCGCATACGGCACGCAATCGACAGCACGTTGAAGGAGATGTATTTTCATCCAAAGTGGAGTCTCGACCAGCAGTATGCCGCATTGTTTTTCTTCAATTGTGCAGAAAACGCCGACAAGGGAGGCTGTCGTGCGCTAGATGTTTTGCCTCAAAACGATGCAGGATTTCGCTTGCTGAAAGAATTTGCGGAGACAAGTTTTCATGTGGAACAGTTTTTCTGGGAATCGCCGAAAAAAGCAGTGCATTTAAAGAAAGAAGGTGAGGCAATTTACGTAGAATGCTCAAAAATGCTTTTTGAAAGCGAGCGTTCTACGTGCACACATGACGCAAGCATGCTGAAATCCGAAAATACAGCACTTGTAAGGTTAGCCAATCATCCAGATGCCAGAAAACTGCAAATAGTTCCAGAAGCTAATCCTAAGATGCAGATAATTATGCAGCTCGAATGTGCAATTCTGAATCTTCTATGCTTTTTCTCGCAGGATCCACAAAAAGAGAAAAAAATATGTCCAAAGCATTTCTTACTTACTGCTTTCAAAATACTTGTGACGAAAATCATGCCGCCTGACGCACCCGCATTCCAACAGGTCGAGTTTTCTCCCATTCATCACGCGGCGCAGGAACATGGAGAAGTGGTGCTATCTCTGTGCGAGCGGCTTATGAATGATGCGGTGCAGGCATTTTACTGTTGTATAACAAAAAAACCAAACTGGGAGGCGTTGCTCTATTTTCTGGATGTGATTTTACGCATGCGTGCCGTTGTGCAGTGTGTGCATCCGAATTTGAAAACTCCTAAGCATTGGCTAACGTTTGCTGGACAAGATTTTTTGACAGTTTTCCAAAACCAATTTGACACAATTCGCAGGATCGATGTCGGGGAAATGCCCTTCCGAAATTTACGCTGGCGGCTGGCCTGGGATAGACTCGAAGAATCCTCGTCAGAATCCGTCGGGGATCTCTATTTTTCGTTTTTCGCGGCAATGCAAGCTGCAATTCCGTCCGTGGATAGAAATTTCATTCTAGAAACGATGTTTGCAATTGGTTCTAAATTATACGAAACTCAGAACAGAGCACTGGCAGAAGGGCTGGAAATAGCCGTCAGAAAATTTCAAAATGTCGAAGGAAACTCTTTGCAATTTGGCACGAATTTCGGTGCCGCTTCCTACGGCGATGTGGCGATCGATTTCGTCAGCGGGAAAGTTACAGGCGGAGAAAGTGCTCGATGTGACATCGGAGAGATCTTAAAAACACCGTCTTTTGTCAAGAAATTCGGTGAAATCTCCCAGGATGCGCTGACAGAAACGGAGCACGGAACGTTTTCATTCGATGACGCGAGATTCGGGAAAGTTGAAATTATTCCCAGTAAAAATTTTCGCATACAACGCACTTCCAAAAAAGGCGACTTACATGTAACAGAAACATTGAAGAGCGCTTCGGAAATCAAACAATTTCCCGCTCACAAATATTTGCACCAGCTTTGGATATGGGAATCTTCTGATCACAATGCGCCCTACGAAATTTACGATAACAATGGAATTCATATATTTTCCGCGCTGGCAAATCGCAGCAGAACGAAGTTTGTATTTGTTGTCCCAGGCGACCATGTCGGGGGAGGTCAGCTGATTTTGGAATTGCATCCAACGCCAACGAAAAAAGAGGATGCCGCCGTGGCATCCAGCGACGTTTTTGAAAGATTTGAGAGCAGAGATTCATGGTATTTTCTCGCCGATCAGGCAGGCAAACGTCATTATGCAATTTTCCCCTACCATACAACTCCCGATGGCGCGCCGCTCAAATTCGAACTGCGCGATAAACAATGGAAACTCGCACACAATCCACAATTTCATGTGGACACGTCATTGACAACTCCCCCATTTGGCATTTTTAGCGCATACATTCCGCTACTAAGTGAAATCGATGAAACAACTCGAATCTACATAATTAACTCCAGAGAAATGCGATCGAAGAGTTCCTTCCGTGGGAAACTTGATTTTCAAGATTCCGATGAAGACAAGGTAGCCTTTCCGACTATGATGCTCTACGAAAAAAGCAATCCATTCACATTGCAGAAAGAACTCCATTCAACGAGTGTGGCAGTGAATTTGCAACAAGTGTACATATGGATGTGTCAATGCGAATATGCGAAAGCCTTTGCAATTCTCAAACGTATCGGTTCCAATGTCGACGTGGACGTGCCTTGTGAACATGTTTTTATGCATATCTACTATGTCAGGGATACAAGTCCACAAAATGCTGCCATAAAATTGCATGCGTTTCTTTTGCATAGCCGCGCGCAACCAATGAAGGCCATGTGCCTTTTTGATTTTAATATATTTGCAATTTATCTTGATACAATAAGTCATATCCCATTGCACATGCGGCTCACCCATGAAGAGGAGAGATCGCTTTGCCGCTATGCTGACATTTTCAAACATAGAGTATTCACGAATCGCGCTAGGGTTCTGAATGAACTGGAAATGAAAGTCATAGATGCCAAGGTGGTTTCTCTTCGCGCCGGGCAACATCCAGCACCCACGGTGTTGCCGCATGAAAATATCGATGAAAAATTGGTCTTTCCTTTCCACAGTGTGGAATATTATTTCAAACTAACTGGCGAAAAAGTACAACGCCCAGTCAAATTATCGGCTCTTCGACGGGCGGAATATGAATATTTTCGTTTGGTGTGCGCGAGCATCGGCGTCGGGGATAGTCGATGCCTTGATCGCAGGAAAATTTCGCAACTGATAAGAGAAATGTGCTGGTGGAAAGGACCTTACACAGACATGGCTCTGACTCGCAATATGCTTCCGCATCCGCTATTGCAGGGTTCAACGTTTCCCGTTGTCTACGCGCGCATTGCGGCAGGGGGTGGCAAAGACGTATTGTGTTTGCATCTGGCGCTTTCGGAATTGCGCATTCTGGCTGAAACTGATGGCTGTACCGCACTGACGATGACCGTAGCACTCAAAATAGCCGCAAGTAACCCTAGATGGGCGAAGGAACATCCAATCCCGCAGGAAGAAAAAGATGAAATGCGATGGCTGCAAAGTCTGCTTTGTCAGGTAGATGCTGCCGCTAAGTCGGAGGACCAGAATGATGTCCTTATTACGACTCAACGCCATGTGTTGCAAAATTCACAAGACTTCGATGTCCTCGCAAGGCTCGAATTACAAATGCCACAAATATCACAGATGCCACCGATCGCCAGCGACACTGAGGCAAGAAAGTCTCTCGGTGTTGTAAGTGAAATGCTTATAAGGTCCCAAGAAATTTTTTGCAACATTTTTAGGGCACAGGCTACAAACGTATCCGCATTGGCAGACCGCATTGAAGAAGTGCTAAATTTGGTACGTGGCCACGCAGTCGCTGAATGGCAAGGACTATTTCCAAGCAAGGTGGTAAAAGAGCAATGCGAGGAATTTTTCAAGCGGACTGCCGGGGACTGCATCGACGAATTGGTGGCTGGGGGAAAAGTATTGCTGGAACGCCAGAAGGGAGCCGAAATCGTTAAAGCACATTTGAACACGCCCGACGCTCGCACAAAATGCATTAAAGCCAATGCGGATGCCATCAAAACATTCGATAGGAAGGCACTGCCACATCTGCGTGATATGATTGTACGGCTGCTCAACACTTGCCCGGAGGACGGCAGCGTTGCATCATTGCATGGCGCTGGATTGCTGAAAACCATTGGCTTAGAGGATGTGTGCAGGGCACACGCCATTGCCCTGGGTGCTAGGCTACAATCGCAGACGGAAGATGCAGCAAGGGAATTGGCGCTCAAGTTTTTACGCCGCTACAACCCTCACATTAGCAAAGACAATTTCGCCGTCGCCCTTGATGCAGCGCAACTTTACATCGAAATGTCCAACCTCAGAAGCCAATTGCAGCGCATAAACGGGCGCATGGTGGCGCTTGAGCAGGCGATGCAGGCAAAAGAAAGTATCGATGTAATGGACGGACTTTTCGCGGCGATCTACGACGAGTGCACAACACTTCCGATTGCCCGTGCGAATTGGCCCGAAATTCAAGATGACGCACAGCGGCGCCCGCTCTTCGAATTGATGGAGTTTTTTGCCGGGAATATTCGACTGAAACACATACAGATACAGGCCACGCATCACGCGTTGCAGGTTTTTTCCGCTGCTCCGCATAGCGCAGATGCCTACGGACTTTTGCAACTGGGGATGGGATTTGGTAAATCCGATGTATTGGCTCCATTTTGGCTCTACTACATTACTGTGATGCGCGGAGAATTGGCATGGTATAGCGTACCCGCAAGTCTCTTGGATGCCACGTCTGCAAATTTGACCGAACGGTTGCGTCCCATGGGATTGTCCGTTGTGAAAATAGATCCACGCACGAATCCAGAAATCCTTTCCAGCACAGGGTTGATGGACATTATAAGAGCCATCAAAGAAAATGAAAATTTGCACGACAGAGTGTTCCTCATAGCGGACGAGGCATGGCGCATGCTAATTTACACTTTAAATAGAGGGTTGCTTGGAGATCACGATGTTCTATTTCCACTGGTGCATGCAATTTGGAGTAAGGCTAGTATGCATTCCACTAACTTGGTTGACGAAGTGCAAGATTGCTGCAATCCAAGAATCACACATACGGTACAATTAACAGGTCAAAAGCAGTCATTGGATTCACGAATTTCCGGCATCATCCAGGACGCAATCGCCAGGTGCGTGTGCGACAAGACCATTAACGAAGAGCTGGGCTTATCCTCCAATCAGCAGGCATCTCGTTTCAATGAAGAAAAATGGAAAACACTTGTTAAGCAAAGACTTGCGCATATTCTTTTCGACACATGCGTGGAGACGTTTAATTGTTTTCTAGGGATTCGAACGCATGCTAATATGAAGCTTCAGCCAAGCGATCGGGTAAATATTCGTGGAAAGGCGATGACAATTGCCGATATCATCGACTATATTGCTGGGAATGATACGTCGAATAGCGAGAGTGTGATAGACGTTTTCAGTAAACGTAGCGTCGACGCATTGAATGATGACATTCGTTATTTGCATTTTTGCAGAATTCTCCTCCGCGTTTTCTTGCCAAATCAGTTTCGGCATGCCTACGGCGTCGGCTACGGCCCTGACGCGAGTGGTCTCCGATGCGTTCCATATGTCGCATTGCGTTGCCCGGCATTAGGATGGTACAGAAATCCCATCGAAGAATGCCTGGCAGAGGCATGCATGTTTTTGCAGGGACCGATCTCACAGGTACAATTTGACTGCGCCGTCGCAAACTGTCTGCAATTTGCTTATGATGAACATCTTGTGGGAATGACACCCATCGACGAAACTCCGACAGGTAGAAAATTTAAGGAGCTTTTTGATGTCGAGCTGTCGAAATTTATCGGAATTTCAGAGGACAAACAGCTTCCGGCGGGCGCCAGAGAGACCAGAGAAACTATTTTACAGGGACTAAATGGCAATAATTCGCAGCGCGTCCCACGCCGCATGTGGCTGCTGAAATTTATGCCGAAAGTGGAATATGCTTCGGAATTTCTCGAGACCTATTCGGCGGAATTGACCACATTTACCGGCAGAGTATTGGCCATGAGTGGTACGCCGAATTTTAGGCAAACACTTCACCCCAAATTTTATGAGGGAGGTCGCGCATTTCTAGCTCAGGGATCCGTGGGAGCCGTCGTATTGCAGCAATTTTTGGATTTGCAAAGCGGGGCGGCATCGGTGTGCATCATAGATACTGCCGATTCACAGACGGCGTTTAGAACATTTTGGCGTGGCCTGAATTCCAATATAAGTGCTAAAATCGTTGCGCTAATGGATATGGCGGCCGCATTTAAAATGCCAGCTGCACAAATGGCGGATTTGGTCTTGCGCAATATCGTCGGGATAGGCAAACTTCGGGGTGTACTATTCCATGATGTTGAACATCATCGCTACGCCATTGCGACTCATGATAGTGCTGGCAGTACAAAAGTGATTCAGCTGCCAGCGCTCAACGTCGATGCAATCGAACAGGCCGGGTTCAAGCCCAAAGATTTGTTTGTACTTTTCGACCAAAGCGGCTGTACGGGGACAAATGTTCCCGGCCTCCGTGCGAATGGGCACGGGATGGTGACAATTGAACCAAATGAACTGCTGATGAATCCACTCGCCCAAGCCTGCATGCGCATGAGAGCGTTCGGGAATGGACAACACATTGACTTCTTAGTTTCAAAGAGTGGCCTCGCCGCGTTTGGCATAGACGCGGACCAATTTCTCCGTGCATCTTGGCAACGACAAGTCTTTGCACTGTTGACGATGATGTGTCGCAACGCGGCGGTGCAAGACATGGAAGTTTTGCCAATGGGTATGGAACAACAAATGATTGCTGAATTTCGTGCTTTTGTCTATAAAATTATGTCTAGTAGATCTCTTGCGCTTAAGTCCTTCGGAATGCATACGCTGGATTATTTTGCCGGATTAGGCTTCG
>JAITFC010000107.1 GCA_031281635.1 Puniceicoccales bacterium
CCACAGTTTTTTGCAATGGCTGTGGAATGTGCAAAACAGGCAATCAGGAAGTCGCGATTGTCACAGTAGACCCATTGCAAAATTCAAGAAAATTGCCCGAGAAGAAGCCTTAGATGCTAAATTTCAAGAATTTTGCAATGGGTCTAGTAATCCTCCTCAAAAACCGCAGAAGATAGTCTCTGATGCAAACGTCGATCCGAGAAGCAATTTTCCGACGTCAACGTCCATGCGAACGATCGCGGGATATGAAAAAAATCTTGCCGAGTGAATCACCTGCGCACAAACTGCTTCGCCGTGGCGGGGGTTTCATGCGCAGTTTAGGGGAAGCGGAGAAAGCGAAAAAATTTCGCTATGTGGTAAATGTGCTCGTTGAAAGAGTGCCGGAATCCTCTGACAGCGAAGAAATTGCGCTATTTTTTCGAGCATTGCGCACGCTGGAATCAAATTATTCTGCCGTATCCAAAACACATGCGGTGATGCGGTGTTTTTTTACTCACCTGCGCGCATATTTTTCGCGTAACGGCCGCGCACAATTACAATGCATACTGCGGTGGCTCCTAATTTTTCCAAAATCAATTTTTTTACTGCGTCGTTTGATGAATCTCAGCCGTTTTGCCTCTTCGCCGGGAGAAATTTTTATCAGCGCCGGCCAAATGCTTCCCCTGGAAAAACTAAGTCGGTCAAAACAGTTACAACTTTGCCGCGAACTTCTCCAAAAAGGACGTGAGGTGGAGGCGGCCGCGGTAGCCAAGGCAATTCTGCGACTGGCGCCGGACAGTGTGGAAGCACGCCATCTTCTGTGGTCAGCACTGTTGCAAAGCGGCGAAAGCGGAAAAAACTGAGACACAAAGCAGCGATTCATTTTTCGTCAATTCGCAAAACCGAGCTGCCACCGCCAAGGCATTTTTTGTCCGCCACACAAAGTTCATACACCGCATTTCTTCCAGCTTATCCAGATAAGCTTGCAATTGGCGTGCCCCAGCCTCATGGGACAATTTGGAAAAATCCGGCGGCCGAACTTCCGACTCATCTGCTACTGGAATCTCGCTATTTGTTTGGTGCAGTGAATGATTCGCAAATAGGGCAAAAATTCCACCATCCCGGAGTGCGCATCAGTTTCGGAAAAATAGACCCATTGCAAAATTCAGAAAAATCGACCGAAAAGCGGCCTAGATGCCAAAGTTCAAGAATTTTGCAACGGGCCTAATATTCCACATATTAGTAACCATCATCCGGCGGTATCGCAAGAAAAATTTTACATTTGCGATGGAAATTCCAGAGCAAATAAAGCTGTTTGTATGAATACTGGTATAAAAAACCGTGGACTCGCCCAATGCAACGACAACTGCGAATCTACGGCACGCCTACATCTCTTCAAATTCCTCATGCGAAAAATGCTTCGCATAGCGTATAACGCTGATTTGCATACGCTCACATTCCGGCGGTGTCGTTTTTTGTTGAACTTGGCAGTGAAGAGGGAGATGCACAAGTAAATAGACATCAATGCCAACACTCGCTAGTAATTCAGCTTTCTCCAGCGAGCTTTCGTCAAAACGCCTAGTTTTTGGATCATATAAGTCGAATGCATAGACGCAAATTTCTCCATATAGTTCAGATAACATTTTAGCAACATAGATGGCAATAATTCGTCTCGGCAGCGACATGGAAATTGCCCGCACGAATTCCAGCATGGCATCTATGCATTGCAGCATATCATCCACAAAAATTGGCGAATATTTTGACCCTAGAATGGTCGTCAGTCCGGATAATCTCCGTGACGGCAATCGCTTCGCCATATGCTCGCTAGGCAGTCTAGCCGTCTCCGTCGGACCCATCCTACGACTATAGATAAACAATTTTTCAATGCTAATGCAAAAAATGGCAATACTTGCATCAACTAGTTGTCTCGCATGGTGTTCCGAAAGTTCATAGCGGTCGGCATCTGCATCTTCCACAATCCCATATGTAAATACACATTTCCCTCGCAGCAAACTAAGATCTTCGCCGCCTGCTAGTAGTTGGACCACATGTTCAGGAAATATAATTGAATTGCTATCAATGGTATCGAGTGATGCGTACGAATGCGAATTTTCCTTCGAATGTTCGCCTATGCCTAAATGTTGCAGCCACGAACAAAACCCACTGAAAAAAGATTTATCACTTGGCCACCAGCGTTTCACTGTAGCTCGCATAACGTTGGCGCCAATTTTATGAAAATGCGAACATCGTTCTATTGTAGGTAATAGTTTGGACGAACCCCCGTTCCCATAGCTCAATTCATCTACAAGTATAGTCTTTTTGCGTAGAATTGACAAGTCGGCATGTAGACTTATCATATTGCGCACATCTTTCCATAGCACGCAATCTCTTAGCGGAGGCCTAGCATGAGCCGCATCAAGCGTCCTAACATGTTGCACTTCATCATCTAACGTAGATGCTATGCGACGACCCATAGATATAGTTTTTTTCATTATTTCCATTACGCTATCACCCCAACGTAGATCTGGTTCTGGAAAGTAACGATAAGAAGAAAGTATCTGCAAAAACGCGTGATTCATTTTTTCGGCATCCAACGAATCTACTTCAAGGATCATTGCTAATACTTTCACAAGAACCGAGAAGAAATGCGATTGATCAGTGACAAGGGCTGTTTCTGTGAGAGAAAGTTGCGTGGTAGTTGCCTGAGAAATATCTGCGCCTACAGTCCACATCCGTTGGCTTTGCCATTTCGATGCATCCACGATGGCACCCAGTGATCTCCCGTCCCGAGTCCACTGCGGCACTTGCACACACCACGGCGACTGTGCCTGTCTCTCATCGGCAGCAGGAATTCGCATCATTCTTCGTGCGATGACCCCAAGCGCACAACGCCGTACGACGCGGGCCATTTCACGCTGCTCTGCACTTTCTTGTGGTGCAGGTAGTTCTAATTTTATGACAGGCATCTTTGTCCGCAATGGCGCAGCTGGTCTCCAAACCGCCACTCTCCTATCCTCTGTCTGCGTCGGCTGCAGCAATGATTTTTCTCCGAGCTCCTGTTCCTGGAGTTCGACAACTTCTGCTGTAAGTGGTTGCGACGCGGACCCATCGGCGGG
>JAITFC010000041.1 GCA_031281635.1 Puniceicoccales bacterium
TGGAAGACATACGTTTGCAAGTGGGGCGGACTGGTGTTGTCACTCCCGTGGCTGAGCTGCAACCGGTTTCTTTGGCCGGTTCCGTAATTCGCCACGCTACACTGCACAACGCCAGTGAGATAGCACGACGAGATCTGCGCATTGGCGACACCGTTGTTCTGGAAAAAGCCGGAGAAGTCATTCCTGCCGTGCTGGCTGCGGTCCCTGAGTTGCGTCCACAAAATTCCACTCCCTACCAATATCCCGACCGTTGCCCGGCCTGTTCTAGCGTGCTAGTACGCATTGCCGGAGAAGTGGCCTATCGCTGCCTAAATCCGGATTGCCCGCCGCAAATTTCTCGCCGTCTTGCACATTTTGCGTCGAAATCCGCTCTGGACATTGCATCTCTTGGGCCGCAGCGAATCGAACAACTGCTTCAAAGTGGTCTTGTGCGGCATTTTGCGGATATTTTTCGACTTACCGCAGAACAATTAATAAGTCTTCCACGCAGCGGGGAAAAATTGGCCCAGCGGCTGTTACACGGCATCGAAGAAGCAAAAACTCGACCACTGTGGCGGCTAGTACACGGCCTCGGGATCCCCCATGTTGGCGCGGAAACGGCGAAGGAATTGGCAAGGAGTTGGCCGTCTATGTCGTTGCTGATGAATGCTGATGAGGCAGATTTCCGCCAATGCGATGGAATTGGAGATATCGTCGCAGCAAGTATTTCGCAATTTTTTCAGAATGCGAACAATCGGAAACTTGTGGAGGAATTGGAGGGCATGGGTCTTGGCAGCACCGTAGTTGATGCAGTAAAAATTATTCACCATGAACGATTTTTCGGAAAAAACTTTGCCATCACGGGCAGTTTTGCGCAATTTACCCGCGAGGAGTTGAAACGGCTCATTGAGCAGCGCGGCGGAACCGTAAGGGCGGCACTTTCCGGGAAAATTGATTTCCTTCTGTGCGGCGAAAATCCAGGGTCAAAGATAGAAGAAGCACAAAGAACAAATGTACAAATAATTGATGCACAGACGCTTCTCGCGTGGCTGTCAGGAAATTTTTAAAATTTTAATTGCCGTTAGACCCATAAAATATTCTTGAAAACCTTATCTCTTGCGTGGGGAAAAATTTTACAGACGTCTGGGCGAGTGAGTTCTGCCTGATTCGAAGAATGTTTTCAACTGTGCGATGCGTTCCATCAAAAACTGGGAAATCAGGACATAGCGCTGCGGGTCTTGCGGGCCAGGGTCATAGGCATCCGGCAAAAGAGCTTTCCCGTAGACGACGCGCACTGGAGAAAACCAATTAGGCCATTTTTTTTGACGATTGAATGCGGCGAACGTGCCGTCGATATAGGCTGGGACGACAGGAACTTGTGCCAATGCCGCGACCATAGCAGCGCCGCGCTTCGGAGGCTGCAACTGGCCGTCCGGGGAACGGCTGCCCTCGGGAAATAGTAGCACGGACTGATTTTCTCGCAGTAATTTGATGACCGTTCTGATGGCGCCGAGGTCGTTGCCGCCTTCAAGGTCGACGGGAATCGTCAGGAAACGTTCGAACATCCATGCCCAGACTCCCTTGCGAAAGAGCGTTTTCCGCGCAAAGGAAAATGTGCAGCGGCGGCCACCGATCACAGCGGCCGGGGGGTCGAGAAAACTGGCATGGTTGGCGACGATGAGGCAGGGACCATGGTGGGGAACATTTTCTTCGCCAAAAACTTCGTAGTGAAATAGGTCCTCCAAAATCATGCGGCAGAACCATCGGCCAATGGCGAAAATAATGGGAGGATCGAAATTATCGCGGGGAACTTTCATGGCTTTCCTCCTTCAGGCGTGCTTGAAGCAACTGCACCACGTCCTCGGCAGACAAATTCGTGCCATCGATCAGCCAAACGTCTTGCGCCATGCGCATTTGTCCCTCGTCGCGTCTATCCCGGCCCTCGACGTCGTCACATATGCCTTCCAACGCCCTTCGCCGCACGCGCTCCTTCGTATCAACGAACAAATAGGCACGCACTTGCGCCTCGGGAAAAACTGCACTGCCAATGTCACGTCCTTCGATGACCATCCCACGAAAACCGGCTGATAGTACGGCAAAAGGTAGTTGCCGGTTGTATTCGCGGAGAAATGCACGCACTTCCGGGATGGCTGCGTAGTCCGGGATCGAAAAATTAATTTCCTGCCGCCTCAGTTCTTCTGGAGTTATGACGTTCCCGTCCAAGGAAAAGTGGGCGTAGCAACCGTGAAAAAGTGTTGTGGGACGCAGCTGGGAGAGTAAATTTATCAGGGCACTTCGGTCGCCGGCAGCAATATTTTTTCGTAAAAATAGTTGCGTCAAAATGCGATAATGCTCTCCCGTAGAAACAAAAGCGAAATTACAACGTTCCGCGAGCATCCGCGCCGTTGTCGTTTTTCCGGAACCAGCCCCGCCGTCGATGGCGACGATGATAAAGTTCTCTCTCCGCAGCCATTGCCCTAGAAAATTCTCGCCATTTTTCGCGCCGTTGAGCTGCATCTCTAAAAACTCCTTTGCCCGCTGCCGTTCCATAACCTCATAACTCTCGTAAGGGACGCATAAATCCCAGTTAATCGCACACGGAGTGCAGGTTGCCAAAATGGCGGGGACGATCTGCTGTCCGAGTAAACGCACGTCTTCGGAGGAAGCTCGGCAAATTCTGTCCGCTGTCAAGGTCGATTCGTGGCCAATTGGCATTTTTTCGGGTCAATGACTCCAGCGTTTGAGCTGTGCAACTAGCTTGGCCGCAACGGCTATGGCACCCAAATTGCCACTGTCAAAAAAAAGTTAAAATCTATCATTGACAAACGTTGAGGCGCAAAATACTGCGGCACCGGAGGTTATTATGATAAAGACTAAAAGAGATGAGGTATACGTAAATTATCCGATGGAAGGTGTGTTGGTACATTGGATAACGAATAATTTTGCAACAAATCCTGCAACTGCAGTTGAAGTACGAACTTCTATTGTCAGCGCCATGAAGATGTTAAAAGAACCACCTACCCGCCGGAATGTTGAGTCTTATTGCGAAGAAATAGCAACAACCGTAAATGCAATCTTTGCGAACAATGGAATTACTTCATCGGTCGCTGCTAAGATTTCATTTTTCAAAATATAAATGTGTTAAAGTTTTTTAGATAATGAGAAATCCACATCCGCCGGCGGTGAGGAGTTTTTTTATTTGGCTATGCCGGAAAGTGTAGAGGAATCAGTTCCTCTGCCATATTGCAAATGTCTTTTTTTCTGGACAAAGTTGATTTTTTATGCACGGATCGTCCGCATGGGTGCGGCAGTTGTTGGTAGGGGTTTTTTGGATGCCTACAATCGTATTTTGGATCTTTATCAGTCTGAATCTGATCCAGTTACGAAGGTCAGGTTGCTTGATATGGCAAAAACGCTCTCCGACCAAGCATTTTATGCGACGGTGTGCGGTGATTCGAAAGCGCTCAAGGGGATTTTTTTAGCCATTCCGCAGCTCATCAATCCGCATTTGACGGCTGCTGAAAGAAATGAAATTCTAACGCAGCTTGGACAAAATCTTAATGAAATTGTTGTCGCTGAAACTAAAAAAGACCGCGCTTACGCTTTTGCTGCAACATCGGCGGTTGGTGCAATGACTGCAGTTTCAGGAGTTGTTGCTGTCGGGAGAGGATTTGCTGTTCTTTCCGGTGCCTCTATGGCCATGTTAGCTATCCCAGGATTCGGATTGATTTTCGCTGGCGCTGCTGCGCTCGTTGTAGGCATCAAAGAATTTTTGTAAAAGGAGGTTGCTATGCTTGCTTGTGTGGAAAAAAGACAGCGGGAGTTCGAGGCGGATTGTCCTGCGTATCTCTACAGCTTTGAGGTCTCTCAAACGCTAATCGTTATGATTTATTGCGGAAGACCGCGTAGCAGAGATATGATTAGAGGAATGGTGTGAGGACTTCTTGCCGATGGAGTTGCCGTTGAACGCATCGCTGAAATTGTCGTAGCCGAAATTCCGAATTTTCCAAAAGAGCCGAAAGATATGTCTTTGCCGGAGCTTGCGTGGTACCACCGAGGTACGTTGACTAAAATATTTGCTTTGTCAGCACTATGTTCTGGTGTTTTTGGTGTGTCCGGTTATCTCTCGTCTGGCGTTGTAATTGCTGCATGCGGTGCTGCGGGAGGATTTTTTGCGGGAATAGCTATTTACTCGCTGTTTTATCTCATATTCGGTGGTAATGATAGCGAAGATGACGAGACGCAACCGGACTGGAACACTGTTGTGAACGAAGGTGTTGGTACTTCACGCCGACTAGGGATGCAGTGATTTTTGGGAAAATTGCAATAGACCCATTGCAAAATTCAGAAAAATCGACCGAAAAGCGGCCTAGATGCCAAAGTTCAAGAATTGTGCAACGGGTCTAATTTTCGCTTGCCTTTCGCCGCGTGTCATCGATTGTTCGGCGTGGACGAGCAGAAATGGACCATGTTGTTCATGGGGCCGCAGTTATTTTTTGGTTGTTGCATGCTCATTGGGCATTGGTGGTGGCGCGTTGGCCAAAGAAGTGAAAGTTTTTCGCCCTTTTGGAAGGCCTCCCGCGAGCAATTTTTCTGTTTTCTGTGCATTTGCTACGCGATTTTTCACATGCTTCCGTCGTTTTTCGATTATATCTTCGCATTTGTCGACATCGAACAGCATTTCTACGCAGTATCATTTCTCTGCCAATTGTTTCTATTGCTATTTCTATGCCGAACGGTGCGCCGCAATGCATTCTCTTTTGCAGATGGGTTGCAAATTTATATGAAGCCGATGGAGCGTGTTTTGCGTTCCTGTGGCGCCTATTTGCGTGGCGTACCTATCCTGTTTGTTGTCAGTGCCATTTGGATGTTTTTCCTCGTTTTGTTGGACAATTGCGGCATGCCCATTTCCTTTGGAGTGCAGGGTTTACTCGCTGACCTGGAAGACGCTTCACCAATTTTCATCATTGAATCGGTCTTTATCGCCAGTGTTGTCGCTCCAATCAGCGAGGAATTGCTGTTTCGCGGAGCGTTGTACCGATACGGGAAAATGCATCTTAGCGCAGTGTCTTCTGCGTTAATTACAAGTTTCTTGTTTGCACTTCTGCATTGGAATTTATGCGCATTTCTCCCACTATTCGTACTCAGCTTACTTCTGACTCGCACCTATGAACGCACT
This sequence comes from Puniceicoccales bacterium, assembly GCA_031281635.1. GTDB lineage: Bacteria > Verrucomicrobiota > Verrucomicrobiia > Opitutales > JAIRLM01 > JAITOA01. Next base: position 5,159 of record JAITFC010000041.1, read on the forward strand.
GGCAACATTGCTCCTTGCATCGGATTCCATGCGCTGTTTAATTTCAACAACATTGCGCTCACGTTACTCACTTTCAAATATTTTCCATAATTTCGTTGACACGCCCGCTGAATGGGCTTAGAATCGGGGCGTGGGTATATATTTCTCCGGCAATGTGTTGTATAATACCCATTTGTTAGTCCAATCACGATGCGCAAATCCCTCGACAAATCCCCAAGAACCAACGGCGCCTCCTCCAACAGGACGGCTAGCATTTAACCTCGCTGAAGATGGATGCATACGGACTTTGACCCTCACAGAGGGGGGAGGCTTAAAAGATTTTTTTCAGGCAGAAAAACTGCTGCTTGGTGAAGGATTCATAGCATGGTGCAGCGCAGCTTTTGCGTCCATATATCATTATGGCATTCTTGGACGCAACTCAATAAGCTACTCAATTATTAACCTGCCACCACCTCCAATAGAGCTCGACCACGGGGCGATTGCGGAACGTCGCAGGACACTGGAGAGACAGTTGAATTCTTCGTTTAACGCTGCGTGTGGTGGGGCAAGTCTTTTTGTGGGAATTTTGCACATTCAAGCACTCCAAGGAACGTTGGCGCAGGCCATGATGCGTAGACGTCCGCAGACCAATATGATGTTGGATTTCAGAATAAACAGAGAAGTTGTCGAACCAATAATAGCTATGTCGCATGGCTTGCGCACACCTATTCTGCTTGCTTTTAACCCAACCCATGAGAATATCCTATGCTGGTCGTTGCCAACCAGTGATCGTGCTAGGGGAAGTGGATATATTAGAGATGGCGCTGTCGTCGTTAGCGTTAGTAATGAAGATGCGGCAGACGCAGCAAACGCTTGCGGATTTGAATTTGACCCAAGCACAGGAACAGCCACAAGGAGAACATCGGGCGGTGTTGTTGAACGTATCACCTTCATGCATCGCCGATTAAACGATAATCCCAGTGCCGACATATCATTCATCGATGGCCTTAATGCTGAATAAAAGTTTTTGAAAATAAATAAAAAGAGAGACGCGACCAAGTTCGCCAATCTCCTTTGGAATCATGCGGGAGTGTGCATTTTGAGCAACGTTCCCACTGGCCTCGCCCTATTTTACAGGGCTCTGGATACCCGAATATGCGCGCTAACTCCTTCTCGTGCTGCGAAGTGTCCGCAGACACCAAAATCGATTGCGAGGTCTTGCTGCGAAGATGGTCTCCAGGTCAGTTGCATTTCGGCGACGGCGCTATCTGCCTTAAGTTTCGATAGTGGAAGAGAATATTCGTATATTGCTGCCTCTGCTTTGCCGTCAAATTCTCGTTCCCAGGCCGCCGCGACGCGGAAGGAAAAATTTTTATTTTTTGCGCCATAGACACTTGCGCCAAGTCGCAACCGGACGGAATCAATTGCAGAAAAGGATAGCGCGTCATTGCCGTTAACCAATACTTTCCCGCCGGCGCGGTGTGCCCAGGAGCATTTTCCGCAAAGGTCGCAAGTTATGGAGGAGCCTTCATTCAGCGCGTATCCGATGGCCAAGTGTCCACTGCAGACAAAGTTAGATGTTTTGCGATCTCTGAGACGTTCACCGTCGATCGGACCATCGCTCTTCCAGTCGCTGGACAATGCGCCGATGCGGCAAGATTCTTCGCAATAACCGTGTCCCCAGCCATTTCCGTCAAAATCCATGCGCAAAACTGTCCCGAAGGCGTAGTTATGGCTATCCCCCTTCCCAGTCACCGTTCCCGCTGGCCCGAACTCACTGTCCGCGAAATCGTTGCGGCTGCGATAGGAATCCACTCCGCAGTCAAAAAATTCCGCCAGACGCAGGTGTCCCATTTGCAATTGTGTATCGTTCAATATGCCTCCGGCAAAGGTGAATGCGCGTGTTCGCAGCGAAGCATTCGCGCCCGTTTCGTAGGTGCATCGATCGATGGAGGATGGTATTAGGAAGAGAGTCCACGAAGATTTTCGGTCTGCATTTATATCAAATGGCGAGCGCGTTAACGCCGAAGTAACTTCCGCGCCATAATTCATTAGTAATAGTCCGGCCAAATGATTGTTTGTTAGAGCTTGCATGGCCGGTGCGACAACAGGCTTCGGTGCTATCGGGGATTTATAAGTTGCCAGCAAATTTCCAGAGGACTGATCAACGTCAATGCTAAATAAATATCCACTGGAAATGGCGACGCCGCATGCAACGCGGTCTAAGTGCATGGCCTCCGCGGTTTTATTTGAACAATACCCCTCGATGGCTGTCATTTGTCCAATAAGCTTTTCCATTTCTTTAGTCGCGTCCTCAGGTTTATTAGACCATTCTGATTCATGATCCTTAAAAATGCGAAAAATTCTTTTCAGAATACATACTTCTAAATCATTCTTTATGTCGATTCCATATTTCTTATAAATGTCCTCGAGTGTAAATTTTTCCAATTCTGCAAGAATGTCTAACACTTCACGATTTTCCAAACCATTTTTTTTGAAAATTGCCATAGAATATTCCTGCCATATTCTCATATCAGCAGCCGAATGAAGCAAAACAACGTTATCACCGACATTTAGTGGGAAAATACTTTTTGCGCACGTTTCCAGCGTAACGGAAGTTGTTTTGTTGGAAAAACTTATAAGTCCTGGAATTAGAAGTAAAGCTTGCCTGAATTGCACATCCGACGGGATGACGAAATGCAATCTGCCATTTAGATTTAATTCACTGGCATTAATGGCATTGGTAGGAATTGCTGCATTCTCTATCTCGAATGTCTTCTCGTTGCTCTTCTTCTCCTTGAACGCCTTCTCCATCGCACTGAAATCTATTTTACTTTCATCCTGTGACAATTCGTACGTTGGAATTTCCTGTTCATAGGCAACGCACAGTGTTGCGGTGGGATGCAGGGTGAATATGCCATTAATCGGCAGTGAATCTTTTTCGTCCGACGCTCCGAATTGCGCTGCATTTTGCAAAACCATCGTGCCGTTGCACACATCCGCAGTGGCAAAATACACATCCGATGGAAATGTATCAAATAGTACTGTGCCGGTCTGCCTTGCGGCCCAAGCACCCAAATTATCTATTTGCAACTCATCTTTTATCCGCCGCGCCAGCGCGCCATTGATGCGAATGTTCAGACCTTGGTGGTTCACATCGCTGCTTATGGGATCATAGAAGCGCATCGTATGGTTGTCAAAAGCTGACAATGTGACGGTTGCACCGCCGTAATTGCTAAAATATATGGCATTCTCAGTTCCGTTTTCTCCGTGAACATTTCCCTGGAAAACCATGTCGCCAAATGCCGCATAGATGTTCGCCGATTCATCAACGTATATTGCACCGCCTAACTCCTCTGCCTTATTGCATAGGAATAATGTGTCACCGACTCTATCCAAGTTTTCAGCACACTTGTCGAGATCGTCTGATTCGCATAGCCAATTATTGCAATAAATTGCACCACCGCATCCATATGCCGTATTTTTTTGAAATATCGAATTGTAAATACTGCCGGTAAACTCACCTTCGACACATATCGCGCCGCCAGCATCTCCCTCATTGCTCGTAAATGATGAATTTAGAATACTGCCGGTAAACTCACCTTCGACACATATCGCGCCGCCAGCATCTCCCTCATTGCTCGTAAATGATGAATTTAGAATACTGCCGGTAAACTCACCTTCGACAAAGATCGCACCGCCGGCATCTCCCTCATTGCTCGTAAATGATGAATTTAGAATACTGCCGATAAACCCATCTTCAACACAGATCGCACCGCCATTATTCTCGTTGAATATCGAATTGCAAATACTGCCGGTAAACCCACCATCCATACAAAGGATCGCACCGCCATTATTCTTGTTGAATGTCGAATTGTAAATATTACCGGTAAACCAATATTCGACACAGATCGCACCGCCATAATTCTCGTTGAATATCGAATTGCAAATACTGCCGGTAAACTCACCTTCGACACATATCGCGCCGCCAGCATCTCCCTCATTGCTCGTAAATGATGAATTTAGAATACTGCCGATAAACCCATGTTCGACATATATCGCGCCGCCATAATGTTTTGCTACATTTGCATTGAATGCCGAATTGCAAATGGATCCGATGATATCGTCCGTTTCTATGGCGCCACCATTCTCGCCATTTCCTTGCATAAATAGGAGATTCTCAATTCCTCCAAGAGTAGCATAATATT
>JAITFC010000067.1 GCA_031281635.1 Puniceicoccales bacterium
AAGAGGGAGGAGAGAAAGGTGGCGGAAACATTGCTTCGCTCACAGTATGTCGCAATACTCTAGGTCCTGTCACAGATGGACGTAGCGACTCTCCGATGGAAGTCGATGCAGATTGGCTCTGTAGGCTTTTTAAAGCTGGTTATACGACGATGGACGGCACGTATTTCTTCAAATGTCAGTTCTCTTTGAGCGCAATAACCTTTACTCCAGACGCATTGGAAACAGCCATTAAGGAATTTTTTAAAGATCCGCCGCAGAAAGGCATCTGCAAATATCATGTGGAAATAAGTATTAGCTCCGGCGTCTTGCCCGTGGAGGATGCTCGGGCGTACATCGATGCATGCCACGACGGATTCGATGATGCTGTCAACGGGCGGGAAGATGCGCCTGAATGGCATTGTCGTTTTAAGGTATGGACTTGTGGCCACGAAGAGGTGTTTACATTTTTTCCGACCAAATCTCATGCGTAAAAAAGCTTCGCGGACATCCCGGGTCAGGGGTTCATCGCCCATGACCGAGCTTCTAGCTGGGTCTTACAGTGCACTCAGTGATAGCTTTAGTCCACATGATTGCGTCTTGGGCCGTTGGCAGTTCCATTTTTTGCCCTACGCAAAAATGCGATTGCAATCGCGATGAGAAATATGGAATAGAATTGTCCGCGTGTAAAGAACCAGATGAGCGGTGCGTCCGGTTCCCTAAAGTGTTCCACGGCAATGCGCACAAGGGAATAATAGATCAGAAATTCTCCGGTCAGACGTCCGGGAGCGAGCTGTGCATATTTTTTCCAGAAGCGCCATTGGATCAGGGCGAACGCTATTAGACCTTCGAGAAGAGCTTCATAGAGTTGTGATGGGTGCCGCGGTGCGATGCAGCCGAGCGGCATGCCGTCCCAGGCGGACAACGGAAAAATGATGGCCCATGAGACTGTGGAAACGCGACCGTAGAGCTCTCCGTTAACGAAATTCGCCAGACGACCCAAAAAAATTCCGAGCGGTGCGATGGCTACTAGGAAATCGGCCAATTGCAGCAGTTGAAGTTGCCGTTTGCGAGAAAGGTAAGCGAATGCCAAAAATGCTCCCACAAAACCTCCGTGGCTAGACATTCCGCCGTGCCAGGTGTAGAGAATCTCTAATGGATTGCGCAGAAAGCCCTTCAAATCGTAAAGCAAAAAAAATCCTATGCGGCCGCCGAAAATGATGCCGACTAGGAGGGCGAAGAAAATTTCGCTGAAATAGTCTCGAAGAAAATGAAACTTTTCGCGGCGTTCGCAAATCTTTGCCCAGGGGATAATGGACAGAAAGGCAATGAGATAGGCGACGCCATACCAGTGAATACCCGCAATTGGCCATCCTTCCGGGAAGCGCAGTGCGACAGGATCGAGATCGTGAACCCAATGTCCGTCGATGCGCATGGTAAGTATCTAGGAATTAAGCCATTGAGAGCAGCTGTTTCCCTGGAGTCCAATGTCATCGACTCGCCATCGACTCGATGCGGTGGCTGAGACGTTTAACGGAGAAAATCCAAATGGCGCAGACCACCAAAAATGCAAAGGCCACGATGGGAGCGATATTGAAATAAGTTGCTCCGGGCATGAGGATAAAAAGCATCGTTTGGAAGCCAGCACCGCCAGATTTTCCCAGACGTCCGCCCAGCACGTCCACAACCGCCTTTCCTTTCACCTTCATTTCTTCGTCGAGAGGAATATAGGCCATTTCCTTCGTCAAATCGAAGAGCGCGTACTTCGTCGATTTCACGATCACGTTAACAATGGCGCCGAAAAGCACTGCCATGGACAGGAGGAGTGCCTCGAATTTCGCACTCGGCCCAAAATGCCTGGTAAAGAAGTCGGCACCAAAATGTTGTATGAAAAAGTCAATGTGAGACTTAAAGAGAACGAAAGCAAAGAATAGTCCTCCCAAAATCAGCAGGATTGCCGGCGTAATCACGGCAGCGATGAACCAGCGGAAAATGCGTAAAATGTTGCCGCCGACGAACATCATCACCATGGACACGATGCCAGTCATGAATGTGAATTGGCTCATAAATAAATTGTATTCATTCGGGTTCGCATATTGCAATTTCAGTTGGCTCTTCCAAACGGCTTCCACAAAATTGATGCTCATGCCGTAGGAAACGACAAGAATGGCAATGAGACCGAGATAGGGAGATGTGAAAATTGTGCGCAAACTTTCCATCAGCGAAACCTTAGCTTTGGATTTTTTGGCGCCCGTTGCCGGATCGTCCGCGTCGTAGAAACGTTTGTCCGTCAGCACATAAACTTGCATCCAGCGGTAGATGATGATGATAAACACGCCGAATAGGACGACCAGACCCATGAGCCAGCGCAGTGAATTGCCCCAAATATCGCCGGAACAGTTGGCGCCCATTGACGCCTGAGCCTTTGACACGGAACTGCCTAGACTTCCCGATAGAAGCAATGCTGTCTGTGCCATGAGTCCAAAAAATGCATAGTGCCGCTTAGCCTCGCTAATTTTAGTGATTTGGTTGGCGAACTGCCAGAAGGAGAGGGCGATAATGGCGCTGCCCCAGAGCTCAGCTAAAATGTAAAACAGTGAAAATGTCCAATTGCCGACAATGGCAACCATCCATTTGTAGCGCGGAAGAGCTGCCTGCCAAGATGCTACGCGCTCCGCTGCCGGCTGAAAAAAGTCCAAATGCGGATAGATTACGAATGCGAAAAGTCCAAAGAATAGGATGAACGGAGTTAGCGTGGCATAGAAGAGTTTTTCCCTAGAGAGGGAGTTACTTGCCCTAGCGTAGGCGATCAGGAAGATAATGGCGGATGGCGTGACGCAGAAGAGCTTCAAGAAGGAAAGTACTTCGGCGCCGGAGTTTGGCGCGGTTACTACCAGTGAGTCTTTTACATTCCGCACCAACGAGTAAATGGTGAGAATGAAGAAGAAAATGAAGGCCATTGGAATGACCTTTTTCAGTTCATAATTGTAGATAGGAAAAAAAATCCTCCGCAAACAGGAAAACTGCCGTTGATTCGATGCGTCGCTTTTCATGGTACTCCTCTCGGACGCAGTTGGTAACGGGAACAACAACACCGTTCAAAAAAACCAACCACCCCCCTTTGGTCCTGCAGCCCATGCTATGACACAAACGAAAAATGCAAGATTTTTTTTAAAAAAATACTGCAAAAATATGCTGGGAAAAATCTCCAATCGAAATAATGTTGGTTTGTTTTTGCGATTTGCGCTTATCTCTCATTCGCAATGAGTTCGAGATATTCCTCCACGGAAAATTCCCGCAAATCATCCGCTCCTTCTCCCGTGCCAATGAAGTAGATGGGAAGTTTTAACTGACGGAAAATGGGCACTATGGCACCTCCGCGGGCGCTGCCATCTAGTTTCGTCACAATAATTCCGGTCAGTTGGACGGCACCGTGGAAGATTTCCGCCTGCCGCAATGAATTGGTTCCCCAGTGCCCGTCGATGACAAGCCAGCGGTGGAATGTCCCGTTGGATAGTCTTTTTAGAAGGACACGCTGCATTTTCGCCAATTCTTCTAGCAAATTCGCCTTTGTGTGCAGGCGGCCGGCTGTGTCGAGAACGAGAAAATCTTTCTTGCGTGCGATTGCCGCGGACAATGCGTCAAATGCCGTTGCCGCCGCATCCGCCCCGTGGCTACTTTGCACAATTTCAGCGCCAACATTTTGAGCCCACAGGGAAATTTGCTCATTGGCGGCGGCGCGGAATGTGTCGCAGGAGCCTAGCAGGACCGAATGACCCATTTTCGAAAGATGCACCGCCAATTTTGCCGCTGCCGTCGTTTTCCCGCTGCCGTTGACCCCCAGTAAACAGATCGTTTCCGGCGGCGATTGCAGCGAGAGGCGGCCCTCGGAACCGGCAAGAAGTTCTCGCAAAACGTTGCAGGAGAGCGTGACTATGTCCGCAGAACGCAGGTCGGGATTGCGCATGTGAGTTTCCCGAGTGCGTTCGATGATCAATTCCGTCGTTTCGCGGCCAAAATCCGCTTTTATAAGCAATTCTTCCAATTCTTCCAGCCGCTCCGCCGACAACTTTACTCCGGAAAATATGCTCTTCACCTTGGCTTTAAGTGAACGAGCCTTGCCGAGAATTTTCTGACCCAAATTTTTGAAAAATGCTGACATCGCCGCGGAGGCTAAGAGCACCACATTCCAAAAGACAAGTAAAAAGAATGATCACTGAATTTTCATGGGCGAAGGCTTCTGAGAAATTTTCGATCGGCATGGGCCAAGTCCTTTTCCTGCAATCTCCAGCACCAGTTTCCTGCGGCAGTTCCCGGTAGGTTAGTGCGCGCACTGCTCCCCAAGCAAATGGCATCCTGCATGGGCACGACCATCCAACGCGCCGCCGAATCGGCAATCCACCGCATCAAAGCATGGTGAATGGGCAGTGAGTGATAGCATTTTGGAAGAAATTCGCCCAGCAGCAGACGGCGCCGTTTGGAAGCCACTCCGTCGCAGAAAAATGTGCCGTAGAGCGTATCATTGTCATGGGTTCCCGTGTAGGCAACGCAATTTTCCACGTAATTTTCCGGGAGAAATGGCGAATTTGGCTGATAAGCGTCGAAGGCAAATAGAAGGACGCGCAGACCTGGCAGAGACAATTTTTCGCGAAGTGCTATGGCCGAATCACTTAAAATGCCTAAATCTTCGGCGACGAGCGGCAATGGGCCCAATTGGCTGCCAATGGTGTGAAAAAAGTCTTCCCCCGGACCAGCTATCCATCGACCATTCACGGCAAATTGTTCACTGGCAGGAATTTCCCAGTAATCGGCGAAGGCGCGGAAATGATCCAATCGCAGAACATCACATTGTCGCAGAGATCGTTGCAATCGCTCTGCCCACCAGCGATAGTTCGTTTTTTTGTGAACGGACCAGCGGTAAAGTGGATTCCCCCAGCGTTGGCCGGTTTTGCTGAAATAGTCCGGGGGAACGCCGGCGACCGTCAGCTGCCTTCCATTGGCGTCCAAATCGAAGAGTTCGCGATTGGCCCAAACATCTGCGCTACAATGAGATACAAATATGGGAACATCGCCAAAGATGAGGATGCGTAGGTCGGCAGCGCGCCGGCGAACGGCTTCCCATTGGCAGTGAAAGAAATATTGCCAAACGCGTCTCACGGCCAGTTCGTCGGCAAAGCGCAGCCGCAATTGTTCCAACGTTTTTTCGTCGCGGTCGCGAATCGGTTCGGGCCAATCCACCCAGGAAGCCGGAGAAAATTTTTCGCTGAGTACCTGAAATAGAGCATGATCTTCCAGCCAAGTGGCCTCGTTGCAGCAAAATTGGCCGAAGAAAGCATCCCCTCCGGCGGCTAAAAATCGTTTGGCAGCCCGCTCCAGAAGTGGCATCTTTCTCTGGCGTAAAAAATTGTAATCAATCCGATTTCCACCGTCGTCGGCCACTTCTTCCAGTTCATTGGCAGAGAGCAACCCAATATCTCGCAACGCTTCCAGACTCAAAAGTAGTGGCTCGCGGCCATGGACAGAAGATGATTGATAGGGAGAATTTTCCCCGTCGATCGGATTGAGTGGGAGGATTTGCCAAATCGTTTGACCACAGTCACATAGGAATTCCAACCAGCGAATGGCCGCCGGGCCCAGTCCCCCAATCCCACGGGATCCTGGCAGGGAGGCAACGGGCAGCAAAATGCCACAGCGTCGAATTATGTTCTGCTCCACGATAATACGGACGATGCAGTCTCGCGCAAATTTTTGCCGGACGCAAGCAATCATTTTCTAAAAAAATTGGCGTTGGAGCGGCACTCAAAGCAAGTAATCGTAATTGCACCGCCACGCGAAAAAACTTCAATTTCCGCAAATTTTTTTCGCGAATGCTTGAAATTGTCGCCGATGGCGCAAGAATCCTCTCCGATGGCTATGCGACAGGTGAAAACGGTGGCGGATGTGGATTTGTCTGGAAAGAGGGTGCTGGTTCGGGTTGATTTCAATGTGCCCATTGCCGAGGAAAAAGTGACGGACGATACGCGCATTCGGGCCGCGCTACCCACCATTGAATTTCTCCTAAATCGTTCGGCGAAAGTTATCCTCATGAGTCATTTGGGCCGTCCAAATGGACAGAAAAATCTCAAATATACTCTGCGACCCGTTGCGCAGACGCTTTCTTCACTCCTGCGTCGACCGGTTCTGTTTCTCGACGATTGCATTGGACAAAAGGTCCTTGAGACAATCGATGAGTTGGACGAAGGTTCTGTGGTTTTGTTGGAAAACTTGCGCTTTTACGGGCAGGAAGAGGCGAATGACGCAAAATTCGCCGCACAGCTCGCAAAATACGGTGACGCCTATGTTGACGACGCATTTGGAACGGCGCACAGAGCTCACGCCTCCACAGTTGCCGTCCCAAAGTTGTTGCCGATTCGCGTGGCGGGATTTTTGCTGGCGAAAGAATTGGAATTTTTGGGAGCAAAAACATCCCACCCGGAGAGACCTTTTGTTGTCGTGCTCGGAGGAGCGAAGGTTAGCGATAAGATTGCCGTAATTGACGCGCTCTTGGACCGATGTGACTCGATGATCATTGGCGGTGCCATGGCTTACACATTCAAACTGGCTCTCGGTGAATCCGTTGGGAAGAGCCTCGTGGAGCCGGATCGGGTGAATGATGCGCGTCGGGCATTGCAAAAGGCTCAGGAGAAAAATGTGAAACTGCTCCTACCCGTGGACACGCTTTGCAGCGATGGCCTGAATGTCGAAAAGCGAACGATCGGCGCGACGCAAATTGTTGATAAAGATATTCCTGACGGCTGGGAAGGCGTCGACATCGGCCCGAAAACGGTGCGTCTATTCGGGAAAGCCATTGCCGCTGCAAAAACAATTCTCTGGAATGGACCCGTGGGCGTGTTCGAAATTCCGGAATCTGCCAGGGGAACATATGCCATCGCAAAATTTGTCGCCGAGTCGAAGGCAGTTTCGATTGTCGGCGGCGGTGATTCCATAAGTGCGTTAAATAGTAGTGGATATGCCAAGGACATCACTTTTATTAGTACCGGAGGTGGAGCAAGTCTTGAGTTCCTCGAAGGCAAGGAATTGCCAGGAGTAATGGCCCTGCAAGTTAAATAAAGTCGGCGGCAAGTTGGGCCGTCAAGACCTTCGAAAAATTTTTTTGGACAAAATGCTGATGCGAAGTATTTCGCGTTGAAAATCAAAAAATAAAAAACATGCCGATTCCAGGGGATTGCGGAGAAAATTAAAACTTCTCGGTTCCTGCGGCAGAAGCTACAATGGACACAGAGTGAAAATTTTGAATCATTGCGAGATTTTAATTGACGAATTGGGAGGTTGACCTACCCTGGCACGAAAAAAAACTATATCATGGATTTTTCCCCACTAGACAGATATGCGCGTGGCACGCGCGCGTCTCCCCAACTCGCAATTGCTGATCAGGAACAGAATGACATTTGCTATCAAATACTTGCCGATGAAAGTATTGCGGGCAGTCGTCACGAAGGTTGTGAGAGAGACATTGCTCTTGAAAAAATGCGCAATATTTGGGGAACGATTTCTAGGAACGTATTGCAAGAAAGCGTAGAGAAGAAAGCGGCAACTTCTGTTAGAAATATGTTGGATACAGCACTGCAAATTGATCAATTTCTAAAACTCTTTGATTCTTTAGTCGTAAAGCTAGGCAATCTTTGCAGCGCGATGTTCGCATATGCGAAAAATGAAACTTATGCTAATAAAGAAAAAGCCGTGAGGATTTTCAATGAAATAGACTTTTTGAAACAAACCTTTGAGGATTTTAGAACATTCTCCATTTTTTTCGCTAACAGCGAGAAGACCAGCAAACTGGGACCTTTCCCAACGCTTTTTCGTATTTGCGGAGCAATGCTGAGAAAAGGAGTACTCAAACTGCCCAAAGACTTATATCAGCAGGCAGAACAATTTATCAAATTACTTTTATTGGATGACGAGCAAAAATTGCAACTTCCCATACTTATCGATGCTGGATTTATAAAGCATGGTGTTTATTTTTACATAAAAAAATGCGGCGATAAAATTATTGTGCAAGAATGCAATAAGGGTGGCGCTTCCAGCAGTTCCAGTGTTGCTAGTTCAACGAAATATGTAACATGCGGCACCCCCGGATATCTATTTTCGACCGATTTGAAGGGTTTGCGGATGGTCGTGCGGGATATTTGTGCGCTAAGATGTCACGTTTTTGATGCTACTTATACACTTTTGGAAGACTCCGTTGCAGGTAGTACTGCGATGAGTCGGTACGAGCGACAATTTACGGCTATGGAAAACGCCAACCCCGTACGCCTAGATACAGTGCCGTGGCGCGTGTTTAGCAAGGTGCGTGCGCAACGTTCGGGGAATTGCGCCTTTTTCTCCGCACAAGTCGCCATTTCTGTCGCCTTCGCAGATCAACTCGTTGAATATTGCAATGCCAATTCTGTCCAAGCCCCAAGCAATGAGCGCCTGCTAGGGTATGCGCGACTATTTAATGTTTTTTCGAGATTAATCGTTCTAGAGGAGACATTTACATCTCTACAAGAACAGCCAGTTCCACCACGCGATTCCATCCTACTCTTGAGGCGCGGGCTCGACCGCGTTTGCCACCATTATAACCGCTTTCTTGCGGAAAATGAAAGAACGGGTGAACGCGGCGCCGAAAGTACGCTGACTCCCATGTTCGCGAAACTGTATGACGAAGTTTCCGCCTTCATCGATTCCCCGAAAGTCCAACAGGCAATGATTATCGCTGGACCATGCATAGATGTCGAAAGAGAAATCGTCAAAGATCCCGTCAAAATTCCAGACTCGCGCATGTCCATACCCGAAGCTGTTCGCGGACAACAGCTTCCATATGAACACGTTTCAATTCCCCGAGATGAAATTTTAGATCCAAAAACTGTTCTTAGTTTGCTCAATGGTTTGACGAAGCATATTGAACGCTTCGATGAATTGGGTTTTCGGGACAGTGTCCGTCGTGAGATTTTTATGCGCATTGCCGAAGTAATGCGAAAAGTTCCTCTTCCAGATTCGGATGCATTCGCTCAATGGCGTCAAAATGTTACTCCAAACATGCAAAGGGACCTTTGCAGGGCATTCAGCATTTTCATTGAATGCTTTGGTTGCGGCAGGTCAGACCGCCTGAGTCCGAAGGTGCGCGCGAAAAAAATCGAGGGACAACGTCCCCATCAGCCCACGAACAGCAGCTCCCCACAATCTCCCGATGAAACCATACAAGGTCAAATACGAGAATTTGAGGGTGAAAATCTACTCTATGCGGAATCTGGTCCCTGCATGAATGCTATTGCGAAAATGCGCATTGTTGCATTGGAACTAGATTTACTTGCTCGTGGACATGCGCAATATAGCATATTGGATAATCGAGCAAGTCATGACCTGTACAAATCTTTTTGCGGGACGCTTTTATGTTTTTTTCAGACAGAAGAAGATCGCATAGAGCAACATCGTATCTTGCAGTTTTTATCCAATAGTCGTACATATGCGACATTTGAAATTTGTTCTCGTTTTTCAGGAGATAAAAACACGAGTTTATTATTGTCGGATATTTTTAGGGAGCGAAGAATGCATGGTCTATTTAAAACCGTTGCAGATTCGTTGCCAAGTGCCGTTGCGCATCTTCGAACGTCTATCAAATCAGGAAGAAATACTCCTAATGAGCAATATTTGTTAGACTTTATTACGATCATGTTTCACGGCATGCCTTTTGCAGCCGACGAAGACAATGAAACAATTCATGTACAACCATATATAAGTTGCCATAGCTTTACCGGATATCTAGGTAGCGAAAATGATTTGCGCAATGATGAACTAAAAGCACAACAAGAAAGAGAGAGCGATGCCATTGCGTATGCACATGCGTTGGCACAAATACCAGTCGAGGAAAATAGAACTACGAATTTGCTGTTATTTTTTCGTGAAAACTTACACATATTTGCCGGCTATGGCTTGAGGAAGAATTCGTTGTACGGATGTTTCGGAGAAATAGGAGGCAAGAGGCTAAAAATCCCACAGGTTGTGAACGGCGAAGAATTGCTGCATTTATTGATTCAAATTTTAACGTACAGAAACGCGAGAAGTAGATCCGCAGAAACAGCACTGGAAAAAGATGCCAGAGAAATGCCTCACGAGTTGCTCGAAGCAATCATTGCGCTATGGCATGACGGCAAGCGCTTTTTTTGCGATGAATGGAATGTGAAAAGTCCAAAAATTGCTCCCATGTGTGCAGTTTCTCATGTCACACACACGATTTTTCGTGCCCTCATCTGTGCGTGCGATGGCACGTCTCCCATTCTCACAGACATTCAAGCAATTATCACAGAACGACTGCAAGAGTTCCGCCGCATACTGCGAGATTCACACGAAGGTGCACTTTTGAAACCAACTTCGCTGGAAGAGGAAAAATTGCTACGCATCGCAGAAAATGAATGCGCAGTGGAATTATTTAGAATATATGAAAAAAATCCAGACCTCTTTTCTCTCAGAGAGCTTCCCACGGATGTTCTTGAAGCGCTAGTGGCAAATGTGTTTTATTTGCAAAGTTGCAGCACATTCAGCATATTCAAGGGATCAATTTTCGCAATGCGGGGAATTGCTGAAAAATTAGAATGGTACTGGGTCGAACATCCCCAGCAGAGCTTGGCAGTGGCCAGAAAAATCTACGAAATTGCCGCCAGACAACCTCCTACGGATGAGTTAAGGCAATTAGATGGCGGATGCACGTTTGCGGACGATCGAACGAGGGATTATGTGGATCTGCTAATCCCACAAGTGATTGTCCGCGGCGACGAAATCAGACCGTGCATCATCACTTTTACGGATGAAAAATACGTTACTTTATTTGGGAAGAAGGAGCGGGAGATGTTCGTTGTCAAACAGGAAAACGGATGCGAATATCATTTTAATGATAGCGTTTTTGGAGAAGTTACGATTTCCATTAGAGAATCTAGTGAAATAGCAATCTATCGAACAATTGATGGCAAAAAATGGCTCTACATATGCAAGGATGAAGTGTCCACTTATGGTCTGCCGTCGGCGCTCTTTGGTAGCATATCAAATTTTTCAGTTTGGATATCAGCCGATCAAAAACCAGGCGATCAGCTAGAACAAATGAAGATTTTTCGTGAATCAACTCTATGCTTTGACATGGAAAATGGGCGCATGCGCAGTTGCCTGCCAGATGATAATGGATATAACGTGCGATTTTGCAGGGAGATTAGCGGAACGGAGATTAGCGCGTTCTCTAGATTTGCACCTGTCACTTCCGACCAGAAAAGAGATGGTTTTAGACCGTTTTATGCCCTTTGCGACGAATCCGGCGAAACAAAAGAAATTGTTTTTCCGCTAATGTATGACACAGCAAACATAAGACTCAGTTTCACGCTAAATAATGGCGAATGGTGCCTGAAAACAGATTTAAATTGGAAAGTATGTGAATCGCCGCGATATAGCTGTCTTGACGAAGGCGGGTTGCCGGTGTTATCCGAAGAAAAACTCACCGGATCACCGCTAATAAATTTCGACACATGCCTATGGCTTTATAACAGGAAAAGCGATACTTATAAATGCCTGATCCCGCAAGTGAAAATAACTCGCCCGAAAAATGTTGGCATCTCATGCTCCATAGCGGCTGAGCCTGTTCCTCTTATAAGGCGTAACCGCACATTTTGCGGCGAAGTCTTCATCGCAGAAATTTTATTTTACGAAAATCCACTTGATTTTGTAGCTCCACAGCTTGTGCCGCAATCTTCAGCGGCTCGGGTCATTCTCGCGCACATTTACCAGGCGCAAAGCCATTACGAATTGGCGATTGAGCAATTGCGTTCTATTTCATCCGTTGAACGGTGTATGACTTTGTTCGACATTGTTTCTTGGTTCATAGAAGGCCACGAAAAATCGGCACATACTGCCGTCATAGCTGCCTATGCCATGTTTGCTCTGCTAAAAGAGGGATGGAGCTATAACCACGCTTTGCAGCAAATTCTCTTCGAAGACATCCCATGGACAGCGTTCGTGCAAACGCTACTGCAAGGCGTTGATGTGTGTGCCATGCGCCCTGACGAAGAATTGCACTTTTGGAGACTGCTCACAGCGACATACAGCCTAACACCGGCGATGTGCAGCCAAGAAATTGATATGCGCATTAAAGATTTGGAAACAATCATACGCCATAGAGATGCGGTTATTACTTTCGAATCTCCGGAAGTTGACCGGCTGGATGAAGAGTTGAAGTTTCAAATGTTGCTACAGCAGCGAGCCATTGACCGTGTCGCAGCAACTGATTTAATCCTAGAAGCGCGCAGTGATTTGGTAAGTGCAAAAAGTGAATTTTCTGTGTTAGGCCGAGTACGCGAAACGAAATTGTGCCGCTTTACCGATAGGCCGGAGGACGTCGTTCTCCCTGAAGAGACGTTGAAATTGGAAGGACCGCAACTTTCAGACGTCGAAAAACAAAAATTTGGCGCAGAGCTTGAAAAGCAATTGTTGGACTTTAATCATGAAATCGAACTTGGGTTACAACAGTTGGCTCAAAGGCGAAATGACCAATATTTGATGGCAAGGGTCGAAGGCCCTAACATTGTTGTTCAAGAATCAACGATTGTTACAGTTGAAGAATTCGCAAGATTGCGAGATTTCATTAGTGAGCAAATTTCCATTGCTTTTCAAACGGCAAAGGAGGCGGCAAAAGCCATGCAAAGCATTGCCAACACAAATTTTTTTGCCTCCACACTGGGTGCGCCGCCATGGAGAAAATTAAAAATTACGGATGCAATTCGTTGGCTCTATGGTCCATCTATTGTTGGCCAGAGATCGGCGGCGCTGAAATACGCCCGTGAGAAGCATCCGGGATTCAGAGATGAATATCTCGATCCACTCAATGCGGCTACGGAAACTTACATTATTTCCGTAACGGAAATGCGATATTTGCGAGGCATCGTGCAACTTCTTGATGTAGTACTCAATCAGGATTGTTCACGGGATGACATAGTTAGAACAAACGCCTTAAAGAAAGTTGTGCTAGCATTGCGATCGCTGCATGGTGGCAATTTCCCACACGACAAGTTGGATCGTTTAGCCATGCTATTTGAATATATGACACAATTGCGACCAAGACAAGACCAAATGAATAAGATTGATTTCATCCTAGAACGCTGCACTGAACCAGGGAATGGGGCATTGATTCAGCAAATGATGGGAAGTGGAAAATCAAAAGTGCTCACTCCGTTTCTCATAATGTTTGCCGTTTTCGAAGGAGAAAAAATGCCGATTATTGTACCCCACTCATCGCAAATAGCATCGACCATAAAAGAACTTGCGCCGATTCTGGCCAATATTGGCATTCGTTTGGAAAATCTCAGCATTAACTTTTCTGCGCTGTTGGATATCCGCGTGTTGCAGCAAGTCCTTTCCAAGCTACAACTGGCCCTTGCTACCAGCGAATATGTTCCCGTGATGACATCAACGACCGCATTGGCGCTTCAAGCTCTAAAATACACCCTCCGCGGATCCGACGAGATTCCGCTGCCAGAGGAGAATTTTAAAACACATTTTAAAACTGATATTGTCAGACATCTGCCAAATCAGAAAGATTTTCAAGAGGCATGTCTAAACCTTTCAAAAGAAGTCCTTTTATTGCTGCGCACGCGTTACATGTCTGTATTGGACGAAATCCATCTTACCGTAAATCCAAAATATGCATTTATTATTCAAAAATCCGATAGATCGCACAACGTTTATAAAATTCCGCCAGAAGATGTTGCATTTCTAACGCATATAATTCATACTTTTCCGCCAACGCTCTTGGATGCAATACGATCGAATACTCACAGTGTTCTATCTCCTGACATTATCAACGCGGAGTTTTCAAAGATTTTGGAAACTTACGCAGATCATTTTAAGATTGTGCAGTATGGCCGAGAAATAACGAAAACATTTTTCGATTTTATGCTTGGAAAAACGGACGGGCACCCCCCCGAAGAACATCAATA
>JAITFC010000079.1 GCA_031281635.1 Puniceicoccales bacterium
CCGGGAACCGATCACGTTCGAAAATCTGAAGCGCCACATCGGTTCTCCCCTATTGCAAACGGCACAAAAAGTGCTCGGCGGTGATCCGCCAAAGGAGGAATTGGAACATTTTTGCGAACGTTTCAACGTGTTTATGGCGCAAACATTTTTCGACGGGCTGGAGGAGCTTCCCGGAGCCAAATGGATTTTGCGGGAATTGCGCGGGCAGGGTTACAAAGTGGCACTGCTGACGAACAAGCAGCGCACTTCCACGGAAAAGGTCTGCGCACACGTCGGCATCGGACGACTCCTGACCACGATCATTGCGACGGACCTCGATAAGCCGGAGCTGCGGAAGCCGGAACCAGCCTATGCACAACTGGCTCTGGAACAAATGGAAGCGAAGGCCGAAGAGGTAGTACTCATCGGTGACTCGGAAACGGACTTCCTCGCGGCGAAAGCAGGAAATTTCGCCAACTGCTACCTGGTGACGACCGGAACCCATTCGGAAAAAGAACTTCTCGAAATTGGCGCGCCTCAAAAAAATATTTTCCCGGACCTATGGCGTCTGGGGGAAAAAGTTTTCGACCTGATTTCGCCATGAGGGCGCTTATTCTTCCTGGCAAGAGCTTTGCAGCACATTTTCCGCATCTTCCTCGCGCGTCGTTGCATTGCTCACACCTCCGCTGTCCACACACCCCAGCGGTGAAACAACGCCGCGCAGTTGGCGGACAGGTTCTTCGACGGCATCCAAAATTGGCAATTGTCGCTGGGGCAGAGAGCGCATTTGGGAAAAGGCATTTAGCGTGGGACGCAAACGACTTTCGATGGATGCGACGGTCCCGTTGTAGGAGTCAAGGGTTCGGCGCAAATGCCGTCCTGTGTCGGAAATTTTCTCGAAGAGCACCTGCGTACGATCCAGCAGTGTTTTCCCTAATTCCACAATATTAGCCGCCTCCTTCGCCGTTGCCACCTGCGCCCAGCCGCACGCGATTGTCTTCAGAAGCGCCAGCAATGTCATCGGGGAAGCGAGCAGAACGTGCCGTTCCAATGCCTCGTCAAATAATTCCGGGCGCGCCTCGACGGCAGCGGCGTAGAGATGATCTCCGGGCAGAAATAACACCATGTATTCGAAAGTATCTTGGAAAAATTTCCAATAGCCCTTGCGACCCAGTTCCTGCACACGATTGAAAACATTTTGAGCGTGCTGCCGCAGCAGAGATTCGCGTTCTTCGGCGCTTTCCGCCTCACCAACGGATAGATGTGCCTCCAATACCGCCTTCGAGTCAATGACAACCTTGCGACCATCCGGCAAGTGAATGAGCATGTCCGCCCGCAGTGCCGCCTGGTCCGTCGAAACGGCAACTTGTTCTTCAAAGTCCACATGCTCTTGCATGCCAGCCATTTCCACCAATCTGCGCAGCTGTAATTCTCCCCAACGCCCGCGCACATGAGACTGTCGGAGGGCCGCATTGAGACGCTTTGCCTCCCTGTCTAATTCCCTGTGCGAAGTAAATAAATGCCGCATTTGCTCCTCGAAGCGAGCACCAGTTTCCACCCGCCGCCGATCCGTCTGCTGCACCCGCACATCGAGGCGCTCCACGCATTCCCGCATGGGTTTTAGCATATTTTCGATGCGCAATCGTTCCTTTTCTCCATCTTCGCGATTTCCCTGCCGCAACTGGCGCAAAGCCTTTTCCGATGCTTCCGCAGCGGCAATTTGAAAAGTTTTTTCCATTTCTATCCGCGACGCCTCGACAAAGGCTAATTTTTCTTCCAAAGCAGACCGTCGCTCCGCCTCCCGCGCCCGAAATTCCACATATTCCCGATCCAAAGCGTGAAATTTTTCCCGCTCGTTGGCCAAATTTTCCTGCAACGTTGCTAGTTGCTTGGACATATCGCGAGTATTTTTTTCCGCGGCCCGTCCGCACGTCCTACACCAAACGGCATAGCCCGCCAGCACTCCACTTAGCAGCAAACTTCCCGTAAAACACAATCCAATGAACATTCCCGCCCCACAGAGTCAAAGTCTGGAACCTTTAAATGGCAAAAATTCGAGAAAATGGAACAAATTTTTTTCAAAAAATTTTTATCAAGGGAATTCCCATGGTCAGCTGCTCAATCTTTTCGCGCGTAAAGCTGTTTCCCGTGAAGCAAAACGAAAATAGAAATTTTTTAGTGGACTTTTTCATCGAATTTATCTAATCCTTCGCTGTGAGTTCTGCACCGATTCCATCCGACTCCTCCGACTCTACTTCGTCCGCCCTGCCACCTAATAAGTCAACATCTCCAGATCATCCGCCGGTTACAGATAAGCCAGAATTGCCGAATCATCCGCAAGTTATCAATAGGCGGAAGCCCCGCATTCCGCCCAAAACAGTAGCACTGCTGAATTCCGCCGCATTCGCCCTGGCAGTTCTCCTCGCAATTGGAGGAATCGTTGTTGCTGGAACATTTTTGGGACCGGTCCTTGCTGTCTCTCTAGGCCTAGTCGGTACCGTATGCATTTTTGTTGGAATTTCCATCGCCACTGTTTTCGCTCTTTTTTGGGGCTGGAAAGAAGTGCAAACGACCAACAGAGGAATCTACTTCGGAGAGCTGATAAAAAGTCAACAGACCTTTTCTCCCGACACTATTTATTCTCTTGGGTTCAGATTCTACGGTGCGTTCGGTTTGGAATTTTATCAATTTCCGCCCGGTTTGTTTAAATGTCGCGTTGCTTCGTCATTGGATGAGATTATTTTTATGAAAGATGATGAAGAAGTCGAAGTGTCAATGCGTAGTGTTGGAGATGGGATTTTACTTTATCTAAATGATAATGTGCAGCATAAACTACATGAATGGGGCGTTCTTACGCATTACAAACTTGTTGATTTTGGAAGAATGCCAGCAAATGAATTTAACAGATTTGGCGTTTCGATTATGTTACAAGGCGAAGCATTCGGAATCAGAAATGGCGTAGAAGCAGAACTCCGCCAAGAGGATGACAGGCTCTACATGACACTATATTCTGATGGTGAATCAGTGGAATTCCCGGTTTCTCCGCGCAGAGAATATAATAAAGGAACCAGAATCGGAAATTATTACCTTGCAGGCATGTCAGACGTATCTCTGTCGAAAATACTTCCACTAATGGAACCGTCAAAATGGATCTCCATGTGCAATGGCAGATCTTTCACCGGAGCTTTTGCGCGTAGTCAGGCAGTTGACTTTCGCTTATACAAACATGATGCCATATTCATTTTGCCAGATGACATACGAATTACATGCAGAAATAATGGACGAGTTCCAACCGTCAGACTTCAATTAGAAGGTGTTGGAAGTGTAGACCTTCAAGTAACCAACGTAGAACTTTTAAGACACGGAATAAGTATTGCCACAGAGCCTAATTTAGAAAGACGGATAGCCCTTAGAAGGCTCGGAATTGAAATGCCGTCTTTAGATTTTTATGGAGCAATAAGAAAAGGTGTCGCAATGAGTCCAAGCGATTTAAGAACAGCAAATATCTTGTTGAGCGGTAATAATTTAAATGAAATGGATCATTTTATTTTGCCGCCAGATATGACAGTGCTGTTCAATGAAGCTAATTATACTGTCGTTTTGTCGAAGAATGGAAGAGATTTCACCTTCCCAATACACGACTGTGCGATTCTTCCGCATTCTGGTTTCTTAAGTGTTTCAACCAGCCCGGTAGAAATTGTTTTAGACATTTCACAAACCGTATGTCAACAACTCGATCTGAGAAGTTGCAGGAAGCTTTGTCAGAGCAACGCGAGTGATATTACAGATATGCTACGCGGAATGGGCCGAGAAATGCAAATTACAATTGACGAAGGAATTTTCCCTATCATACGAGAAGCAGAATCGCTTGGGGTTGTTATGTATTCGGCTCAAGGCGATTGGTTTACAGAAATCATACAACAAAGAAGTGACGATTTACGTCCTGTCATCGCAGTAAGAGCAGCGATAGAAGAGAATCGTCCGGAAATATTGCGCATCTATGAAATAGCGAAAACGCGTCATGGAGGAGATTTATACGCTGCATTTCTTGCAGTATTCCCGGCGGAAGGACCTGATGGCGCGATTCTTGCGGATATGAACAGGGGTGATATTGTTCATGCATTTATCGCTCAAAATGGCGCTAGGCATGAAATCAAACAAGGCCTATTAGAGGAAAGAATAAGAGCAATACTTACTGTGCTTCAACAAATTTCTCCGGACGAAGAAGAAGCGGCAAAACTTTTCATCGCGATACTTTCCATGAACTATTCGCAGGCGTATGGTGATTGCCTGGTAGTGCCCCCTGCCTATGCCATGGGAGCGATCCAATACATGCCAAACCGACGGAGAGAATTTGTCGTTCACTTAGCTGGACCCGGCCAATGGTTTC
>JAITFC010000077.1 GCA_031281635.1 Puniceicoccales bacterium
TGGCATTTCTCCTGGGAACCCTTGTCGCCATCATCACAGCGCGTACAACACTTCCCTTTCGCGGGTTGCTGGATGCTCTTGCCATGCTTCCACTTGCCGTTCCCGGCCTCGTCATTGCCTTCGGCTATCTGGTAATTACACAAAAGGGTCGCTTCTTTTCTTTCCTTAACCCAATCGCTAACCCAACGGCCCTGCTCATCATTGCCTATGCCGTTCGCAAGCTGCCCTTTATGGTGCGGGCGGCCGTCGCAGGGTTGCAGCAAACGAGTGCTACCTACGAAGAAGCGGCGGCAAGCCTCGGCGGCAAGCCCATGTGCACTTATTTCCGCATCACGTTGCCGCTAATTTTCGGCAATCTTATCGCCGGTGGCCTTCTTGTTTTTTCGCAAACGATGCTGGAAGTGTCTGATTCTTTGTTCATTGCGCAAAAACAACATTTCTACCCCATCACCAAAGCGCTCTATGAGTTCGTCAACCTAATCGGCATCGGACCATTCCTCGCCTGTGCACTCGGCGTATGGGCCATGACATTCCTTGCTATCACACTGTTTAGCGCATCCGCATTCATGGGTCGCAGCATCGGAGCTATCTTTCGCGCCTAAAAACGAGGAGAAATATTCGACGGGTCCTAATTTGGCGTAAGTGGCTCTTGCAGCTAATTTATGTTTGTTTTGTCTAAATTTCGTAAAATGTCTAGCAAGCGTGAAATTGTAAAAAAAAGAGAATAAGCTTGCGCGAAATTTTGAATTCACCTATGCCACCCCCATGACACTTTTTGTTACTGCCGCTCCACCGCCTCCTGCTCAACTTACCTGTTCCGTCGATGCTGTTGACGCAAACAATTCTCCGGCGACCCAATTGGCTCCCAGTGTCTTGTGTCCAATGTTATGCAGCGGTTGGACTTGCGTGGATTCACATGCGATAGTCGCTATGCTTTGCGTGGCCTTTTTGCCATATGCGGAATGTCATGGCTTGCAAAGTATTACGGCGGATTTTCGGGCGGTGCGTGCATTCATGCGTGATATGCGGCAGGGAAAGCGTAACGGAGTGGTTCTACGGGACATATTCACATTCGTTCGCGCGACAGTTGGCCTGGGGGATGCAAGAATTTACGGTGTTGGCAAGAGTTGTGTGTATTTTGATGACCCATTACCCAAAGCAAAGGATTGGAGTCTGTTGGAGCGGCACGTGGCATGTCGAACTTTTGAAAAAATGGTTTTAGGAGATGGATATCTCGAACCCTCCCCAAGGACAAGTGAACTGGATGCCATTCGCGAAGCTGTTCGCATGGGTCTAATTGCCGAGGATAGAGTCGAAAAATTCTTTTCGCGCGTGAACGGGTGCATGTTATTCACAAAAGCTGTCGCATTGAGGATATTGCGCTGCTGGTGTGCCGTTGTCCTGGACTATGATCCATCGCCGAAGCTTGTGGCTGGCATAGCCATACATGCGAAGCCGAAAAAAGGGGAACCGATGCGTGTCGATGTACGATTGCGCAAATGGACGAGCAGGCGTGAATTTGTGCACGTGTTCAAAAGTATCGCCGATCCAGAAGTGCAAGGGCGCGTGGAAAATATACGCACTACCAGCGCGTCAATTGCCATGCTTTTCGCGTCGCAATGTCCTCTAGTGAAGCTATTTGTCACACCACCTATGCCGGATGAACTCGTCGTGCCAACGATGGAAACACCGGAAGAAGTGCTTGAGTGTCCAGGCGACTTGTCCCTCGCTGCGTTCCTGCGGATGCTGTGAAAAATGGACAGCGGACACCAAATTTTCTTAAGATTTCTCCGAGTTGGCTTTTGGGGACCAAACTTTGGAAAATCCTGGGAGTAATCGCTCAGCGCCCGTCATTGCCGATGGCACCGACGGGACACGATTCCAGTGCTTCGCGGGCGAGTTCTTTTTCTTCATTCGTCTGCGGTTGTCTCGCAACGTAGGAATAGCCGCCATTGTCTTCCCTCTTGAAGATCTCCGGAGCAATTTCCCGGCAAAGATCGCAATCAATGCACTGATCATCAACGTAAAACTCACCCGGAACATTTTCCGGCCACTTATCTTGCTTATCCGCCACGTCTGCAGTTTCAATAGACGAAAATGACTGTCAAGTATTTCGTAAAAGAAATTCCACGAAAAATTGTGAGGCTGTGGCACTTCAGTCTGACAGAAGGCGATACGATTTTATTGCCCCATGGTCGGACGGTGAGCTGAGGGACGTTTTACGCTCTTTTTAGGGATCGTAAATTCGTTTATGCCCATCGTTGGCCTGCCTGATAAGTCAGCTTGGCGGAAAAATTGCTCATAGGGGTCACCGTCTTGAGCATTTACTTCCAAAATGCGCGGTGAAATGATGAACAGACGCTCGATGGTGCCCACGTTGTCCGTCGACATGCAGAACAATCTTCCGACGACGGGTAATTTGCAAAACAGTGGGATGCCGTGTCTTAGCTTCGCATGTCGCTCCTTGTAATAGCCGCCAACGACGAGACTTTGTCCTTCTTCGAGAATAGTTTGCGTATTAATCTGGCTGCTGCTTACCTTTGGTTTTGCACCACTCACATCCAGCAGGCCATCGGTGATGTTGACAAACAGTTTGATGCGGCGCTTGGCGTTGCCTCCTTCGTCTTCTTCATTAATGATGTGAGGGATAACGCGCAGAGAAATGGTGGCAGAGACGGAAAAGAGATCGACGGCCTCGCTGCCTGCGACGGGAATATATGCCTGGTCGCTCTGAGAAATTACCGCGGCTAGATTATCCAGAGTCAAGACCGATGGCCTGGAGAAAGTTTTTACGATATTGGCTTCCTCGAGGGCCTGCAGCCGAGCGCCGATGTTGTAGCCGAAACCGAGCAGGCCGGTCAAAGTGGCGGCAAAATTACTGTCTTCGTTCTCGAATGCATTGCTGCTACCGGCAAGTGGCCTCCACGTAAACGTATTTTTATCGTTGAGGAATTGCACGACATTGAGGCCCATGGTGTGGCTGCTTCCAACGTCTACGTCCACGATGGCCACGCGAATTTCGACGGCGTTGGTTGGTATGTCAAACCGTTCAATGAGAGCTTGATAGAATGGCATGAGTTCGCGGCGATCGCGTATGATGACCGCGTTGAGCCTGGCGTCGTAAGTTATGGAGGTAATGTAACTAGTTTTGGGAGATTCTTCCTGCACCGTAACCGGTGTTTTTCCTGGCAGCAAATTATCCGATGTCGATACAAGCGATGCCGTTTTTACTTTGTCGGCAGAAAAATTAATGGGTTTTTTCGCATCTTCCCTCGCCGTTCGCGCATCATGCATGGCAGCCAACTTCGCACTGCGCTCCGCCGCATCGGCTACCTTTTTTTCCAAAACTCCTTCGACGGAATCGCTATTGGAGACGGATCCAAGAGTAACACTGTCTTGGACTGGAGGTGGAAGCGTGTTGATGCCGTTGATAATACGCTGTAAAATTGTGGCAACTCCCTCAATGAGCACCGAGGCATCTGCTCCAACGTCCATTTTGACATCGTAGGCGAACGCGTACTTGAGTGGAAAAACTTGCACGACAGTTTCATCGGTAAAGTTCTGGATCGTATTGCGTTGCACCTTTTCTAGAAAAGACTGCACCACCTCCATGAAGCGCGGCGTTCCGCTGAAGACCATCATCTTTGTGGACGGCATGTAGCGCACAACGTTGTTCGGGCCAATCACATCCAGCTCGTTAAGAATGCCTTTTAATTCCGTGCTTTCCTGGCTGCTCATCGGGACAACTCGCGTTGTGATGGCCGCGGACGGATAGACATAGAGCGCGTTGCCGTCATAGAACCACGCCAAACCGTAGGCACGGGCGATGTTATCCCAAAATTCCGACGGCGGTAAATTTTCGAAGATTCCGTTCACCGTCCCGCTGATTACCTGTGGAATCACCACGTCAATGCCCTGGATGGCCGTAAAATCACGGATGAGAGCATCTAGACTTTGGTCCTGGGCGTAGTGGTAGTAAGCCGCATCTGCCCAGGGGATTTCTCCGGCGCGTGCGGCAAATGGAGTCGCGGAGAGGCAAAGGGCGGCGAGTGAAAGAATGAAACATTTCATGGTATTATTTGCTCTCGTTGTGGGGATTAGATGGTAATTCATTCTCGAAATGCAACGCAAGCTGAAACCATTCACCCCAAGAATCCACTTCGTCCAAAAAACCTCTGAAAACCACACCCAGTGATTCTTCCTCGTATTCCTCCAGAAAAAGTGATTGGGAGAGAGCGAGTTCGTCCAGATCTTTCAAATAGGTCAGCGTCGTCGCCCCGACCAACGCACGCACCATATTCTCGCGCAAAATTCGCAGGAGCATCTCCGCTGTCCGCACCGTTTCCTGCAGCCGCGGAAGTAACGCTGCCTCAAAAATCATCCGTTCGCCCGAGCGCACGAGCAAGCGCATGACTCCTCCAGTTGGCAGCCGAATTGCATAGTTCCCGTCGGCATCCGCAACCAGAGAAAAGACATCTAGCTCCGCGGCAATAGTTTTTATGGCATCTGCGCAACGCACGGGCGTACGATAGAAACGGTTTACGGCAAAGACAAGTCCTTTTCTCGGTGGAAGATCAGTTTTTTTACAAAAACAGTCAGTTTCAGAGGATTTTGAAAGAGGTCGCACGAAAAGCGGCAATTATTTTCTCTAAAATTTGTTCCGTGCTTTGTCCGCAGCGATTTTCGAGGATTGCATTATTTTCGGCAAAGCCAACCGGCGACGGCCAGGCAATGGTAAGAAATCGAACGTTTGCGCCCAAAACATCCAGCGCATGTCGCAGATGAGTCCCAAATCCACCGGCAGCTACGTGGTCTTCCAGAGAAACGACGAGCGGGCAGCGGGCTGACTTTTGCAATTGGTTCCAGTCTAACGGGCAGATAAAACGCGCATTTACGACCTCCGCGGAGAGATTTTCCCGTTCCAGTGCATCGGCTATCCGCAGCGCCTGTTGCAAACGTCTCTGTCCCAACGCCCAGAGAGAAATATCCGAACCACGTCGAATGAGTGCTGCCCGGCCGATGGGGACGTGTTCATTGCTTGTTGGTGCCAAAAAATCCCCGGCAATTCCCCGAGGATATCGAATGACAAATGGACCCTGATGGCGCAGAGCGCACTTGAGCAATTGACTAAATTCTTGCAATGAAGATGGTTGCGCAAATGTAACATTGGGGAAGCAGGACAACACCGCGATGTCGAAGAGTCCGTGATGGGTGTCGCCGTGGGAGCAGGAAAGCCCGGCGCTGTCCAAACACAAAACTAGGGGTAGATTTTGCAAACAAATGTCGTGGAAAAAATTATCCACTGCTCGAGGGATGAATGGGGAATAGATGGCACAGACCGGTCGCAGACCTCCCCTCGCCAGTCCCGCGGAAAATGTCAGTGCGTGACCCTCGGCGATGGCGCAGTCAAAAAAGCGCGTTGGGAACTCTCTGGCAAATAGTTGCAAACCAGTTCCAATGCCCATTGCCGCGCTGACAGCAACGATATTTTGGTCCTCCCTGCCAAAGACACAGAGGCTGCGGCCCAGGACTTCGGCGTAGGAATGAGCCCCTGAAAATCCAGTATCGTTCGTCTCTCCCGCCGCCACGACACCGTGAAAATATTCCGGAACGGCTTCGGCTTGCGCACAACCAAAACCTTTTTTCGTTAGCACATGCACCAATGTTGGCCGTGGCGATGCCTTTGCCTTCTCCAGCGCTGGTAAAAGTTCTTCGAAATTATGACCGTCGATTGGTCCAACATACTCCATGCCATAGACATCGCGAAAAAAGCATGGAACGGTGCAAATGCTATCCTTTGATGTATTTTTAAGTTGGAGAAGATGTTCCGCCAGAGCGCCTACCGAACGTTCGATGGAGTAGCCATTGTCATTGAGCACAACGGTGATCCGTCCGCCGTGCCGCCCCACGTGCTGCAGCGCTTCCAAAGTCAGTCCGCAAGAAAGAGATCCGTCACCGATGAGTGCGATGATGTGCTCATCCGTCCAGCGCCAGTCCCGCGCCACAGCCAAACCCAAGGCCGCCGCCAATGCCGTGCCTTCGTGCCCGCTGGTAAATTGATCGAATTGAGGACTTTCCACGACATCACAGTAACCTGAATAGCCGTCATTCATGCGCATGTGATCAAATTTTTCTCCATCCCTCTCCGTCAATAACTTGTGCGTATAACACTGATGGGATACGTCAAAAATTATCCTATCTCGTGGGAAATCGAACACGCGATGGAGCGCAATCGTTAATTCCACGACTCCGAGATTTGATGCGAGATGGCCGCCATTTTTTTGCACCGTTTCCGTGATGCGCCGACGGCAATATTTTGCCAATGCGACCAAATCTTCTTCCGAACAATGCCTAGCGCTACCATCCACCAAATCGTCTTCACTGACCATTTCTAAGCGGCTAGCAGAGACCTCTCCGTGATTTTTGGCAAGATCGAAAATATCACCCGAGAAGCCTTTTCGTTATCACGTACGAGCACAGCGTTTTGTGCCCATTCAGGGAGCTGGTGCTCCCTGCCGATGTTTAGATTGGTCAACGGTTCGTTATTTGGAATCCATGATGTCGGCGAGAGTAACGAAATTAGCGGTATTGCTACTTGAATTATTCCAGGCATTTACCTCTTCGCGCAGGTCTTCGGCATTGTATTCCAATGCCTTGATGGAAAGTGCGATACGTTCATTTTCCGTATCAACTTTGATGACGCGGGCCTGAACTTCTTCGCCGAGCTTCATGCAGTCGCGAATTTTCTCTACGCGCCCATCGCGAATTTGCCCGATGTGGATAAATCCGTCGATGCCATGGGATAATTCCACAAATGCGCCGAAATTGGTGAGTTTTACGATCTTACCCTGCACTGTGTCACCGATCTTGAAATAGTCACTGATGTGCGCCCATGGATTACCGATCAATTGTTTGATGCCGAGTGCAATGCGATGTCCGTCGCCGTCTACGGAGAGAATGACAGCCTCCACTTCGTCACCAATTTTGAACATTTCTTCCAAATTCTTCATCTTGCGCGTCCAAGAGATATCGGACACATGCACCATACCATGAACGCCCTTTTCCAATTCCACAAACGCGCCATAGTTGGTGAGACTCCTGACAGGTCCTTTGATGACTGTTCCCACGGGATATTTGTGAGAAATTTGTTCCCATGGATTGGCTTCCAATTGTTTCAGGCCGAGCGCAATTTTCTGCTCTTCGCGCTGGATGCCGATGACGACGGCGTCGACTTCTTGGCCGATTTTGAGCACATCGGACGGCTTCATTACTTTCCGCGTCCATGAGATCTCCGTGACGTGCACGAGGCCTTCCACGCCCTCTTCCAGCTCCACAAATGCTCCATATGGAACGAGATTGACCACTTTCCCTTTGACGCAGGCACCGACGGGGTAGCGCTGTTCGATACTATCCCAGGGATTGGGAGCTGTTTGCTTGAGGCCCAAAGAAATATGCTCTTTTTCCTTATCGATGGCAATGACCATGACAGACAATTCTTCGCCGACGCGCAGCACTTGATTTGGGTGCGTGACGCGACCCCAACTCATATCAGTGACGTGGAGAAGTCCATCGACGCCATCAAGATCCACGAAAGCGCCGTAGTCTGTGATGTTCTTCACGAAGCCGCGTACGATGTCGCCCACTTTGAGGTCATCAAATAGTTGCCGCGACTTTTTCCAGCGGTCTTCTTCGAGCAATTCTCTCCGCGACAACACAATATTCTTTCTCTCGTAGTTAATTTTAACAACTTTAAAATCGTAGGTGCGGCCAAGGAACTGTTCGATGTTCTTGACCGGTTTCATGTCCAGCTGCGAAGATGGTAGAAATGCGTCCACACCGATGTTCACGAGAAGTCCGCCTCGGGTTTTCCCCTTAATTTTTCCCTGAACAATGCTGCCTTCTTCGGTTGTCGCGGCGATGTTTTCCCAATTTTTCTGCTGGCATGCTCTGTCGTAGCAAATTATCGGGCAACCGCTAGAATCCTCTACTTTCTCGAGAAGTACGTCAATTTCTTGGCCGAGTTGCACCTCATCTGGGTCGTCAAATTCTGACAGGCGCACTTTTCCCTCCGTTTTTGCCCCAATGTCCACTAAGACTTCATTTTGACGGATTCCCGTGACCACTCCCTTGACGATTTGGCCGGGCGTTAGACGTGCGATATTGCTCTCCGCGAGCAACTCTTCCATAATATTTTTCATGACTTTTGCCTTCACCGATTGGCAAAGGGATGGATGTTTCTTTCGGCAACGCGGAACCGCCCGCGGCGCCAACCTCAGTCAACATCGGCAAAATTGGCCCAAATGCAAGTATTATTGCACAAAAATTTCAATGTGCGCTAGGGGCTTCATAGCATGATGTATGTGCCGCAGGACGAGCCCGAGGCGTCCCCTTGACCGCCCATTCCAATGGGAGTGACCACGTTTTTGGGAGGGTTGGGATTTGGCGGAAAAGGATCTTGTTTTTTGGAAAAATTTTTGAATCGTGCGTGCCAATGGCGGCAAAAATTCTCGATGGGAAGGTACTGGCAGCGAGGATAGCGGATGATTTGCGAGAACGCGTCCGTTGCTGCGACCGTGCGCCGTGTTTGGCTGTCATGATTGTGGGGGAACATGCGGCATCGCAACTGTACGTGAGGCGTAAAACAGCTATGGCGAATGACCTGGGCATGCATTCCGTTGTCTGCGCCCTTCCCGCCTCCGCCGATGAAAAAATGATTCTGCGGCAAATCACCGAGTGGAATGCGAACGACGCAATCGATGGAATTCTCATACAAGCGCCTCTCCCAACGGAATCTTTGCAGCGAGCTACCTTCGCGACCGTTGCGCCGCATAAGGACGTCGATGGGTTTCATCCATACAATTTCGGACTCCTTGCTCAGGAGCAGGATGGTGGATTCATTCCATGCACGCCGAAGGGAATTCTTAGATTATTGCAAGTAAATGGCATACCGCTCGCAGGCCAGCGCGTAGTCGTCATCGGTCGCAGCCTAATCGTTGGCCGTCCCCTTGCCCTCCTACTGCAAAGTCGTTCCGTCAATGCCACCGTAACCGTTTGCCACTCGCACAGCAGAAATCTTTCCTCCATAACGACATCCGCGGATATCCTCATCAGTGCCGCCGGTTGTCCAAAGCTCATCGGTCGGAGTATGGTACGTCCTGGAGCTGTTTTCGTGGACGTGGGTCAAAATGTGGTCGCAAATGCCAATGCGCCGACGCGGAAATGTCTGTGCGGCGATGGAATTTTCGAAGAATTATTCCCGCTATGTTCCCACATTACCCCCGTTCCTGGCGGAGTTGGTCCCATGACCGTTGCCATGCTGATGGAAAATTTACTGGAAGCTTACTATATTGGCTCGAAAAAGCCCAGCTGATCATCGATAATCTTAAATTCAGCATCCGGTGTCACGGTGCCCACGGAAGCCAGAGCGTTTGGAATTGCACCACAATTGCTTTGTATCATGGAGCTCATGGAAGATTCAATTTCGCTATAAAGGTCCTGAGTTATGGCAAAATACGTTCCTTTGATGCTTGCACTGCCAAGAATCTTCTCCGCAAGTTGTAATATGTGTCTGCCTGCCCGTAATATTTCCGCACGGTCGTCCGTTTCGTATGGGTTCATTCCTTCATCAGCGTCCACTACGGCAGGAACTCTCCAGAGTGGGAGCATGGCATATTTCAGTGTGACAATGTCCACACTGTCATCATTCGCTACCGCTGCTATGGCCTGTCTTAACACAGCCACTTGTTGTGCTAAATCAAAACTCTCTGAATCGAAGCATAGTACCAATAAATTGCCCCGATTGTCTACTGGAGCGAAAAGCGTACGCAGAATGACAGGGCAGTCCTCAAAGTCGTATACGCCATAGGTGACGAATAGTTCTTTGAACGAAGTAACTAGTTGTTGCCGACCCTCGGGCGTACAATGATAATCCACCAACTGTCTAGCAAAAAAATCTATTACACCCATGCTGCATCTCGCGAAATTTATCCCATGCGTGTGCAAATCATCGATTTGCCTGTTTGGAAGTCCACAAGGAACACCAAAAACAGTTTGCATGTCATGTCTGTCATGTGGCTCATATGCGGGACCGTAACCAGGCACGCTTTTTAAAAATGTGAAACTTCTCTCAAAACTATATTCTTTTAGCACCACTGCGAAGGAACGGGTGAAGTCATGGAATGTAGCAAAAGTTGGCCTGAAAATGGTCAGGGCGCTCGTATACATGTGGGCAATAAGGGCATTCAGTCCGCCAACACATTGATACTCTGTTTCCTGGAGCAGTACCGCAAACCTCTGTCCTAGATCTCGAAAACCGTCGCCGGGCCGCAACTGTGCTGCTGCCATTGCTGCCGCATTGCCATGACCGCAGCATAGACTCAATACTGTGCACAATTTAGTCGCATCCGCAGGCGAAAGCACTCGCTGCATTTGTCGAATCCAAGCAATAAAAGCATCACCATTTGGGAATGGGTAAGCGCGAACGAACTCCCGGGCAGCAGGTACCACTTGTAAGTTCCGCGCCCGATTGGTGGAAGATCTATCAAGGCATCTGAACAAGTCTATCCCCCCCGGACCATTCGTTGCTATAAAAAATGGTGTGGGTGCGGCACTGGAATACATGTCTCTCGCATATTCAAAGCACAACCTATGTATTTCCATCGCATCTCTTACCGGCGGGGGTGGAATATCAACCCCGTTAGCGCGTACTTCTGAATGGTTTACTACGAATATTTCTATGGCCGCAATCGTCCTTCGACAAACGTCTCCATATTCAGGGGGGAAAAATTGGCGAACAGCATTTAATATATCAAAAACAGTATGGTGGCCTTTGATTGCGCGCCCGGCGAGTTGTTGTTGTTGGAGGAGAAATCGTGCCATATAATTCCATAGATCTCTTATGAGATTCCAGCCTCGCCAGCCCAAGCGATCCGTGAGAGCTAAAAAGTCGGCGATGAATTCTGATGGTCCTGGGTAAGATCCGGGCACGCTCAATATTCTGATAGCAAGCTGACGATTTTCCGGCATTGCGAGAAGCTGAAAAATAGCTCTAAATTGCACTAATGCACCTCTATTAGAGAGATTTTTGACAGAATTCATAATGCATCTTTTCAATATTGAGACGGAGCTGTCGTTTCCGCTAATTGAGAATGTAGCAATGAACGTTTGTAGAGATGTGCATTGAAGTTCGCATAGTTCATCGTCTGAAATATTATCTATATGTCGATCTCCGAAATTAGTGCGCGTCACAATGAAATCCATACATTGTCTAAGGAGTACACAAAACACACTCCCACCACCCTCGTCAAAGCGCCGAGATATTACTTCCAGTAAATTTCTCGCCGCCTCCTGATTTATGTAACTACTTCCATCTACGTCCGACTGATTAAGTAACGGGACTATGATGCCGTCAGGAAGATAGCCGGAAGCAATTGCCTGCAACTGCTCTTCAGGCCAGTCGCCCTCCAGTATGACAGGGATAACGTATTGAACGATGTCATCCACACCTAACACATGTGTGTTAAGCAGAATATTGCTTAAAGATTTATGACGGAAAATTGCTGTAATCAAGTCCGCTCGCATTCCCTCTATAGCTTGCGCATCATAATCTGTGTTGCCGGCAATTGCCCGCAAACTGCGCATACTTTCTTGAAGCGCAAAGCTAATAAATATAGAAGTGTCGTCTCCTATAGCAATGTCGTCGTTGTCATCTAGACAAGGAGACATACCTTCGTCATCCATGCTGTTAAGCCATCTGGTAAATGCCGCCACCAAATCAAGAACGCCATCATCGTCTCCTATGTCCAATGAGAAAATTCGTAAAAGTCGCAGTGCACCATGCTCATGCATATGCAGAATTTTCTCTATTATGAGCCTGAGAAATTGCTTTTTTTCATCGCCGGAAAAACTCTCGAATATTTCAGGATCTATCATTTCGCTTAGAATTGCAACCTCAGTTTCAGTGTCAGGACGGAGAGGAACTCTCGCAAGAAATTGTAGCACTTGTGAGGCTCGCCTCAATTTATCTCCGCAAAAATATCTAAAGGCGAAGGTAAGAGCACGATCACTTTGTTCAGGTTGTAATTTTAGCAAATCACCTCCTTTTAATAAAGTATCCATTGCATCTTCGGAATACCTTTCCGGAACCTGCGTATAGCCGTTCACAAAAATATGAAATGAATCTGAACTGCCAAGCGTTCTTTTGCCGAACCAGTAGAAAATAAACAGGCAGGGAATTCCACATCCCAAAACACATACCACTACGATGCCAGTAATTGCACCTCTCCCCATACCCTTAAAACACTGCCATCCTAATCTGGTAAATTCCCCGTAAGTTACTACCTTTTTTAAGAGAAATACGAAAACATTCGGCTTGTGACTCGACGAAAGCTTCGGCAAATCTACGGGCGCAGGCGCAACAAGCGGGTTATCGAACATGTCGACACACTGGCGCAAAATTTTTAAAAAGCAAGTTTTTTCTGCAAATAATAAATGGTGCCTACCCCCTGGCGGAGAGGGAGGGATTCGAACCCCCGGTACCCTGCGGTACACCTGATTTCGAGGCAGGCACAATCGGCCACTCTGTCACCTCTCCGGTCCCGACCGTTGAACGGATACGAGACCATATGGCAAGTTTTTTTTGCACGGTGGCGCATTCCTTGGAAATTTTGTGTCGATTTCCGCACTCCCGGATGTGAAGGGGTAATTTTAGGAATTTGTTCGGCTCAGGCTGGGGTTTACGGCGAATGAGTGAAAAACCGCCATACGGCATCGGCTGGGAGCATTTTTTTCGTCGGTCGCTGCAATTCCAAGCAGCAAAGGATGCCATTCCCGGTGGCAATTTCCAACGCGCCATTCCGCAGGCCGATGATGGTGCCGGGCGCTTCGGTCGTTCCGCTAACTCCTAGTGCCGCACTGCCAACGCGAATGCACTCTCCCCGATTGATGAAAAAACTACCTGGCCACTCCGCGTAGGCCCGCACCTGCGCCTCCAATTCTGCCGCGGACTTTCGAAAATCCAGTAACCCATCCTCCTTGCGTATCATCTCCGTGTAAGTAGCCGCATTTTCATCCTGTTCCTGCGCTACAACTTGCCCGGCAAAAATATCGGCTAAAAAATTTTTCATCAAAACGACGGCGGCGGCGGAGAGTTTTTCTCGCAGGGATGGCGTCGTCTCCCTCGGGTCAACGGCAACTCGCGCGGTACCATAAACCGGTCCCGCATCCATGCGCCGCACCAACTGCATCAGCGAAATCCCCGTTTCCAATTTTCGCTGCAAAATGGCTCCCGCGACAGGACTCGGACCGCGCAGTTCCGGCAGCAATGACGCGTGTAAGTTGATCCATCCCAAAGGCAAAGCGTCCAAAACATCCTGGCGCAGAATATGCCCATAGGCAAAGACAATGCCCAGTTCAGGCCGGCGTTCGGCGAGCCATGGCAGCAATTCCGTTTTCGGAAATTCCGGCTGAAACAGCGGCAATTGCAAGCACTTGGCCATTTCCACGATAGGATTTGCATGGAGACACAATCCTCGGCCACTGGGACGATCCGGACCGCTCACAACGCCGACCAATTCCCAGTCCGTACCACTTTTTTCGGTGAGAAATTTTAATGTTGCGGCACCGATGCCGTCAGAACCGAGAAAAACAACGCGCTTCCCCACAAACATTCCTCCAGGGAGTGCCTAAGTCGACTTGACCAAAGCCTCCAAACGCCGGCACACACGCTCGCGACCGAGCACCTGCAACAGTGCATAAAATCCTGGCCCGACAGATTGTCCAGAGACCGCGTAGCGCACCGCGTGAATATACTCCCCGGTTTTTCGCCCGTGCGCATCGGCAAGTTGTTGTACGAGAGCTTCTAAATTTTCTGCCGCAAATTCGTCCAATTCTCTCGCGGCGCGGAGAAATTCACTCGCGCGCGCCAGTGGCTCACCGCCGCGAGAAATTTTTTCCCAACTTTTTTCATCGCGTGGAAAATTTTCACTAAAAAAATATGCGCAAAATGTCCCAATGTCTTCCAGTCCACGCAATTTTTCCTGACAAATGCGCAAGACCGAATGAATGTAGTCCGCGGCAACATCCCCGTCCAAAAAGTGTGCCTCCTGAAGTACTGGCATTGCGCGGCAGCAGAAATCGTCAAACGGCAAGCGGCGCACGTACTCGCCATTCATGTGCGCCAATTTTTTCTCATCGAAGCGGGCATTATTGTGATTAATTCCGCTCAGCTCAAAGAGTTGCGTCATTTCGCTTGGTGATAGGATTTCCCGGTCATTTTTCGGAGACCAACCGAGCAAACATAAATAGTTGCGCACGGCCTCTGGTAAAAAATGTCGCCGCCGGTATTCCTCGACGAGGGAACCGCTGTCTCGCTTGCTCATTTTTCCCGAGCCTACTGTCTTCAAAATCAATGGGATGTGCGCAAAAATTGGCGGTGTTTGTCCGAATGCGTGAAATAATTCCACGTGTTTGCTCGAATTGGAGAGATGGTCTTCGCCGCGAATGACATGGGTGATGCGCATGGCGATATCGTCGACAACGTTTACGAGGTGGAATACGGGAGAACCATCCGAGCGCACAATGACAAAGTCCTTTTCCTCCAAACGGCTGACATCTCCGCGGATAACGTCGCGGATTAGGGCTGGCTTTCCCGATACGCGGAACCAAACGGCTCCATCTTTTTCATAGGCCCGACCGGTGTTATGCAATTTTTGCAAATATTCCCGGTAAATGTCGCCGCGCTGGCTCTGAAAATATGGTCCAAAATCCCCGCCAACCGCCGGGCCCTCGTCCCAATCTAGCCCGAGCCAACGCATGCCATCGATGAGAACGCGAAGTGCTTCCTCCGTGTCCCGCTCCTTGTCTGTGTCTTCGATGCGAAGAATAAACGTGCCGCCGCAGTGCCTCGCATAGAGCCAGTTAAAAAGTGCCGTGCGTGCGCTACCGATGTGGAAAAATCCAGTCGGACTTGGCGCAAAACGCACTCTGACAGACGGAGTTGCCGCTGAGTTTTGTGTCATTTCTCGCCGTTCCAGACGCATGCATCGGTTGAAGGACTATTTACTGCATTTGCAGCATATTCCTCGCGCGCTTGATGAGCCGTGCGACATGGCGCTGTTCTTTCGCCGACAGACGTGTATATTGTCTCGACAGAATTCGTCCCGTTTCAGAAACATAGCGGGAAAGTTCCGCCACATCCAACCAGGTCATCTGTGCCACATTTTTCCGTTCGGCATTGCCGTTTTCCTCAGAGTGTTCCGCGTCCATCATGAGCTAATGAGGTCAGCTTTTTGCGGAAATGCAAGGGGAAAATGCGCCCATTGGGAAAAAATTTCACACTCTTCCACCGTTCACACCCAGATGCAAACCGCATCTCCAGCGCGTTGTGCGCGTTGGGTTAGGCGTGGAACGTCAACGGCCGCAGCACGCCCGGCCATCCATCCCTAAAAATCAGCGGGTTCCAAAAAACTTCCACCCATCGTAAAATTATGTCAAAAAAAAATGCTGACATCCGCAGGAAAAATGCTTGAATCCTGGCTGGGACGGTGGCTAACTAAACTGGCAGAAAGTAGAGATGGACTTGAAGAACGAAGTAAATCGCATTTTGGCGCATTTGGCCCAATCACTGCGTTTGGAGGAGTTGTCACTGGACAACAATCAGCACTGCATGCTGATGTTCGACGACAAAATTGTGCTCAATTTGGAGCTGGACGAAAAACACAACCAGTTGCTGGTGTACGCTTATTTAGGGGAAGTACCGCTCGTTGGTCGGGAAAATATTTTCGAAAAATTATTGGAAACAAATTTTTTCTGGAATGGAACCAACGGGCTCACAATCGCCATAGATAAACAGTCGCAGACAGTTGTGATCATGACACGCTTCGCACTGCCCCTGCAGAATAGCGAAGAATTTGAAGAGCATCTCGCAGATTTTGTTGACACGACAGAATTTTGGATGCATAAGTTGTCCACGATGGTACAGGAGGCGGAAGAAATTTCCCTTGCCGACGACTGAGCCGTCTCACCAGAAGGGTCACGGCTATGATAAATGGAGCGAAGAACAATGGCGTTGTTGCGCATGGCGGTGTCACAAAGCGGTGCGGATCGAGTTCAGCGACGAGTGCAAAACAAGAAAACGAATATCCCTACACCCGTGGTCTCGCAGCAAGAAGTGTTCAACGTCATAGCAACTGCAATGTGACAACATGCAAAGATGCTACCCAATGTTTTACGACAGCACCAAAAACTCCTCTGGGAGTTCGGAGCGCATACAGAATCTTGGGAGCGAACCCGTTTGTTCGTCCTTACGATCAAGTTCTCCAGAGTCTTTTTGGATTTCCAAGAGGTGGTGTCTGACAGACATCTTCCAAAAGCCTCAAAAATTGCCAATTCAAGTCGCTCTGCAGGCGGTTTCTTCCGATCTTTTAAGAAATTCTTCGGCAGAGTCGTGAAAAAAATAAAAACGCGTCGCTTCGTTGTATGCTTCCCTGACCCGTTCATATATTGGAGCGTCCCCGGTGAGGATGCCCTTCACAGTTCGATGTATGTCACCGAGCATTTGCCGGCAAGCCATGTACTGTTGAAGAGATATAGCAAATTCCTGGGAAAGTTGATGTCATTC
>JAITFC010000039.1 GCA_031281635.1 Puniceicoccales bacterium
CGGCGGTCCGAATTGGCGCTCCTTTCACGGCAAATTGTCCCCACAGAGGTAGAAAGTCAATGGAATGAGCTGCTATTGAGGCGTATGTCCCGCGAGCCTCTGCAATACATCCTAGGAACGGCACCATTTTGCAACCTGATGCTCGAAGTGAGTGGAAATGTCCTTGTGCCGCGGCCTGAGACGGAGGAACTTGTGATTGCTCTGGCGGAACTCCTGTCCGCCGACCCACCGCGGAAAATTTTAGATCTCGGCACCGGCAGTGGGGCCTGCATTCTCGCCCTCGGTCGCGCATTTCCCGCGGCCACACTCACTGCCTGTGACTGCGACGATGGCGCACTGGCCGTCGCTCGCCGCAATGCGGCCTTGTGCCAACTATCTAACCGCGTGGAATTTGTACGCTCCGATTGGTTTTCTCAGCTTCGGGGCTCGTGGGATCTTATCATTTCTAATCCGCCGTATCTTACTGAAGATGAATGGCTTAGTGCTGCACCGGAAATAAAGATGTTTGAACCGAAAATTGCTCTTCTGGGAGGTGGCCCCGATGGCACTCTT
Organism: Puniceicoccales bacterium; assembly: GCA_031281635.1. Classification (GTDB taxonomy): domain Bacteria; phylum Verrucomicrobiota; class Verrucomicrobiia; order Opitutales; family JAIRLM01; genus JAITOA01. Next base: position 553 of record JAITFC010000039.1, read on the forward strand.
TGCGCGAAAAAAATTCTTTCCGCGGCTCAGGAATTTTTAAATCCATCTGGCCTTTTGGCCATAGAAATCGGGATTCATCAGGGCCAAGTTCTTGCGAATTTTTCCACGAAACATGGACTGCAAAATATCTCTCTACAAAAAGATTGGAGCGGCCGCGATCGCTATCTTTTTGTGCGCAAGTAATCTCCGTGAAAAATAAACTTTTTCCCAAAAATCTTGCAATCTTTGAAAATGTCTTATAGTCTATTAGGCCCATTGCATAATTCCACAAAAACGACGGAGGAATGGTTTTTGGGACAAATTTTAAGAATTTGCTAACGAGTCTAATACAACCGGTTTGCACTGCCCAGGCGGGGCTGGGGCAGCAGATCCGTATGGGAATTACCGAGTGGCCATTCCCTGAATTTCCGCTGAAACTGATTCCGCCGCGGGCGAATTGCAGTTATGGAGGATGCATTGCAGGGCTGCGCTGGGATTTTTCACCGTTTCCTTTGTGATGTGGAGCATCGTTACTTCCGTCGATGGCAAGTAGAACTTGAAATCGCGGAATAATTTTTCAAGGACAGTCATGAGTCCGCGGGCACCGGTTTTTTCTTCGACGGCCATGGAAGCGATTAGGTCAACGGCTTCATCACTGACGGTCAGAGTAATGCCATAGCCGGCGAAGTCACTCTCATACTGGCGCAGGATGGAGCCCTCGGATGTGAGTAGGATCTGAGCCAGATCTTCCTGGCGCAGCTGTTCGCAAGCGACGCGCACGGGCAGTCGTCCGATAAATTCCGGTTCGATGCCGAATTCCACGAAATCAGCGGTTGTAGCCAGATGGAGGAAGTCGCTATCCCTGCTGTCGTTGCCACGATTTCCGAATCCGATGGCCGATGCGGCTGTGCGCCGGCGGATTTGATCATTCAATTTTTCGAATGCGCCACTGACGATGAACAGGATATGCCGCGTATTAATCGTTTCCTTCCTGGGTTTCCCCTCTCCAAAGCTGAGCATGACGTGCATTTGAGCGGTGATGTCGTTGGGGGCCACTAAGTTAACATCTGAATCTTCCATCAGCTTGAGGAGATTGACCTGCACCCCGCGGCCGGAGACATCGCGACCATTTCCGCCGAAAGAGGCAATCTTGTCGATTTCATCAATGAAAATGATGCCATACTGGGCTAGTTTAGCGTCGTCGTCGGCATTGCGCACGAGATTGCGAATGAGATCTTCTACGTCGTTGCCAACGTAGCCAGTTTCGGAAAATTTTGTCGCATCAGCCTTGACAAATGGGACACCGAGCAGTTTCGCCACGTGCCGGATGAGGTAAGTCTTTCCCACCCCTGTGGGTCCCAGAAGGAGAACATTTGGTTTGGAATAGTCGCGCAGGTTCTCTTCGGGGCTATTGATGCAGCTGCGCACGTGGTTGTAGTGGTCGCAGACAGCAACGGATAGTACTTTTTTTGCTCCTTCTTGGCGGATAACAAATCGCTGCAAATAGTCGCGTATGTCCTTAGGCTTCATGGAAAATTCGTGAATTTTGCGAATGGATTCTTCGCCGTTTGCCGAGGAATTTTTCTGCTTTCGCCGCCGCTTTGGCATGGTCGTTTCCGGGTCCATGATCTGCTGCAATTCGATAGTTTGTCCATTTCCGCCGAGGCCAAAGAACAGCCCCGTAACCTGTTCGCGGATTTTTTCGAATATTTTTTCACGTTCATTTTGAGTCTCAATTTTCCTCTCTGAATCGTTCGCAGGTGGCTCTGCGCCTGCCATGAGACCATTCCCGTGGAGGCTTGCGTTGTCATCTTCAATAGTAGTTTTCATTTTTTTCGCTTGCAAGGTTTTAGTTTTTTTATCAGAATACGACGTCTTCTCTGTCATAGGACGGCGGTGAAGCAAATCTATCCGCACCATGAATACGCAAAAATTAACCAAAAGGGACATCGTCCAGGATTTGTGCAGTAAGTGCGAGGTGTTGCAGCGAGATGTTGCGTTCATCGTACAAGGCGTCTTGGACAGTATTAGCGACGCCCTGAAAAAGGGCAAGACCGTAGAGTTGCGAAATTTTGGCGTTTTTGACGTCCAAAAGAGGCGCGCTCGCATAGGCCGGAACCCGAACCGCCCGGAAAAAGCAATTAAAATTCCGGCGCAAAAGGTAATTAAGTTCCGAGCGGGCAAGGAATTACGCCAATGCGTACGGGATAGTTAATGAGCAAAACATGCGGCCGGACAATCCGGCTGCCTTCACCCTCGGCGGGCAAAAATCCGCCGAGCTGTTTCCATGTAACGTTTTGAGTGGCTTGCAGTTTGTTGGAAAACAAGCTGCCGTTTTTTTTGCCTTTTTGCAAGCTCATGGCCGAAAAATTTTTTATGGCCATTTATAGTCTCCTTCATATTCGTGTTGGCGCTCTGAGGCTCCTCGCCCCAATATCACGCCAACGCAAAGCGGAATAGCTATACTTCGGCGTTCGTGCGTTGAGCCGTTGGAGTTCTACTCTAACTGCGGTCGGAGCTTGGATTTTACTTGAGTGTTATCCGTTGACAGGTAGCGTGGCACTCCGTGCGGGCTCTTATTATTGGTGGTGCTGGATATTTGGGGGGACACGTCCTACGCGCTCTGCTTGGGAGTGGCTGGGAAGTAGCGGTTATCGACAATTTATCCTTTGGCCATCGCGATGTGGTCCCCAAGCGCATCCCCTTCTATGGGCGTGAATGCGGTTTAATTGTTGCCGTGGAAGATGTTTTCCGGGAACAAACGTTTGACGTTGCCATCTACTGCGCCGGACTCAATGGCAGCGCGATGTCACGGGAATTCCCCCTGCACTATTATCACAATAATTTCATCGCCATTTACTATTTGCTAAAAACTTTACTCGAACAACGAGTGTATCGCTTCCTGTTTTCCTCGGACTTTTCCGTCTATGATCCTGATATTGACGGCGAAATCGACGAAAAAACACCGAAAAATCCACAAACTCCGCTCGGTCGTTCGCTGCTTGCTGTGGAGGGGTTACTTCGGGATTTGGCGGAGAATTGCGGCTTGCGTTATGCCATTTTGCGGGCGGGAGTTTTGGCAGGAACGGTCCCAACGGATGGATTCCTTGGCAACGGTTCCTGCGCGCTGCTAAATGATATTTTTTCAGTGGTTCGGGGGCGCAAGGCAGCGGTAACTATTTGCGGAAAAGGTACAGCACCAAAAAATATTGCCCCTAAAATGGATTACGTGCACGTCTGTGATGTGGCCGATGCCTATGCGCTAGCGGCGCAGGCGACGGCGCTGGAAAATGGTACGGAATTGCTATTGGGAACTGGTCATACTCTGACGGAAGAAGATGTTGTGCACGTTGCCGAGCGAATTTTGCAGCGATCAATTCCCGTTAATCTGCGCGAACGTCTTCCCTGGGAACCGGCCCATATTTGTGTGAATTACGCACTGGCTGCGAATGCCTTCGGTTGGCGACCGCGGCGGGATTTGCGAGATTGCATCGAAAGTGCGTGGCGCGCTCCAGAAAAATTCCCGGAAAACGGACACAAAATGAGTATATCATAAAAAAAATTTCTGGCAAAACAAAAAAACTTTTCAAAATGGAACTTTGCTGCTAGAATTACGCTGCAATGTTACCAAACCTAGGGCCTGATGGGCCGCCGAATACAGAACACATACCTATGAATTTTCTACCTCTACCGGCAGAAGTTCCCAGCGATTCATCCTGTCCGCTAAAAATTTCGCCTCCTATTACTAACACCGATATGGTGCAAGAAGTCGAGACTGAGGCGGAGCGGACAGAATCTCGATTTTTAACCGTAATGAAACTCATTTCCACCGGAGGCATGGGTGCTGCAATTTCAACTTTATTCGGTTATTTAATCGCATTTATCTCAGTCGGCACTGCTTTCCCAGGATTTGGTACGATTGTTGCTTTGCTCTTGTTTCTTATCTGCTTAGCGATTTATCTTGCTATCTATTACATCGAAAACAAACCAACTACATAATTCCAAAAATCGACCGAGGTGTGGCTTCAAGAGATAAATTTTTAAGGATTTTGCAACGATTCTAATGCATGGACATATCATACTCTTTTGCGCGCATTTCTCCGTCAAAACGGCTGCGAACTCGTACCGTGCGAAATTTATCATCATCGACAAAAAATAGTGAAAATTCGGCCACATTTTCCAAAAATACGCTGCACCCGCCTAACACGTGGGGACTTATTGCGGCCGTAGATGCTACGAGAATTCTGTGCAAGCGCTTTGTCTTTTTGTCCAGGACGTAGGCACATACGGAATTCCCATCCGGCAATGGCGGCGAATGAAGCTGCCACGCAACGGCGTAATTTTCTCCGGGCAAATAGGTTATTCCATCAATGTTGGCCAGGTCTTTTTCTAGAAATTGAAGTAATTTGGAGCGATCAATGGCGCGGTCAACGCGGAACAAATTTGCGCAAAGACTTTCAGAAGTCGCTCCAATGAAACGAGAAATAGCGAAAAACAGCGAAGAAAAGACGACGAGTGTCAGCAGCATTTCCAACAAAGTAAAGCCTCCGCGGTGACGGTCACGGTGCCATTCGTTGCTGCGCAAGCCGTTGCGTCGAAATTTCCCCGCACCGCACATGGCCTTTTTCGTGATGATCGGGCGCTAAAAGTCGAGCAAAATTTTATCGGAGACGCGGCTGAGGTTCCAAACGCCAGAATCGTTAAGCCGCATAAAATGTTTGCTGAGTAGTTGCGGCTGCCGAGTTCTTGGAAGATTTTTAGGACCGCTTTTCCGGCGCAGCGACGCGCTGTTTTTCGTCCGTTTTTGGAGGGAATGGGACGGTAGTTGCTGTAAGTGCTTGTGGCGCAATAGTTTATGAAACGAGCGCAAAAAATCATTTTTGGCGCTAAAAATTTGCCAATTCGGGGCAAAAAAAGCAGAAAAACACCAAATTTTCGCGACCGGACTGGTCGATAAATGGCTCAAATCCTAGCAAAGTCGTTCTCTCGCAAAAAAATAAAATTTTTTCAAAAAAACCATTGACAGGCGGCTATTCTGTGAGAGGATGCCCCCACGGTTGAAAAACCACAGCTCTTTGAAAGATTTCCATGTACGATTTTGTTCGGCCCTCGAACAAAAAAAATAACGGATCGGCGACGACGATCGGGGCTAGCACGTCTGAAATAGCAGGCGAAACTGGTAAGGATCGACGACAGCGGATTCGATGCACAATTAAGTTTGAATCAGTAGTTCAGGTTCAAAATTGGGCAGATACATAGCTCGCATAGTTATGCAACTCAGGTTGTAAAAATTTATGGAGAGTTTGATTCTAGCTCAGAGCGAACGCTGGCGGCGTAGTTTAGACATGCAAGTCGAACGATAGATTCTTTCGGGAATCGAAAAGTGGCGAACGGGTGCGTAATACGTGGACAACTTGCCTTCTAGTTTGGAATAGCCCGCCGAAAGGCGGATTAATGCCGGATGTGATTTGAAATCGCATGATTTTGATATTAAAGCTTGTGATGGCGCTAGAAGAGAGATTCACGGCCTATCAGCTTGTTGGCGGGGTAAAAGCCCACCAAGGCGAAGACGGGTAGCTGATCTGAGAGGATGATCAGCCACACTGGGACTGAGACACGGCCCAGACACCTACGGGTGGCAGCAGTTTCGAATTATTCACAATGGACGCAA
>JAITFC010000088.1 GCA_031281635.1 Puniceicoccales bacterium
GAAACCAAATTTTAAGAATTTTGCAACTGGCCACATATCTGAGTTTAAAAAATGTTTATTTTTTATTTGCAACGCCAAGTTCAATCAGTAGAGGTATAATCCGTGTGTTGCGTGTTGGAATCCTATGATGGCTCAGGGGAAAACTTTAACCTAGGACAAATTTCGAAAAAAATTGTTGAATCTATCAGTTGTGATGGAGTTACTCACGAGAAATTGAAAGCCATCTACGAAAAACTTCGCACCCGTGCACTGGCCATGCGGAGAAGCGCGGCGAAGCAATTCCGCGAACGAATCAAATCCATATTTCGAGGCAGTCTTAGCGATCCAGACAGCAACGCAATGCAGAGCACTCTTCGCGTTCAAGATTACCAAATTACTTCGCTTTATGATGAAGCGAAAATTTTTACACGTTTTTACGCTCCGGAGGAAAATAGTGATACCCTGCTCGTATATTTCCATGGCGGCGGATGGATGCAGGGCAGCGTCCAGAACGACGATGCTTTCTGCTGCAAATTGACCGATGGACTCAAGGTTTGCACTCTTTCCGTCGAATATCGCCTGGCTCCAGAACATCCTTTCCCCGTTGGACTAAACGATTCTGTCAGTTCCTACGTGTGGGCAAAACAGGGCCATTTTGGTTTATTTAAACGCATTTACCTTTGCGGAGAAAGCGCCGGAGGTAATTTGGCTGCCGCCTCTGCCCTAAAGATTTACAACGAATTTCCGGGAAATCATCGAATCGATGGCCAAATTTTACTCTACCCTCCCCTAAGCGCAAATCTCTTCTCCGATTCCTACCAACGATTCGGGAAAGGGCACCTATTGACTGGAGAATTACTGCAGAATTTTTACTACAATTATCTCGGGAAAGAATTTGAATTTATTGATAAGCAAAACGCACTTATCTTCCCGTGTTCTGAATTAGATATGACAAAGTTTCCAAAAACATTCATCATTACTGCCGGATTAGACCCGCTAAGAAGCAATGGCGAGGAGTTCGCGCAAAAATTACGCCGCGCATCAATCCCCGTTGAATATTATTGTTTTAGTGAAGCATTGCACGGGTTTCTTGGCTATCATGAAATATATAAAAATGAATTTTCTATCGCGCTGACAAAAATAAAAGGATGGTTAAGTTAAAGGATTTAACATTTTGCAAATTTTCCACAGAGGCCTGGTGTGCCAATTTTTCGCACTATTATGGAACGAATTAGCAAAAAAAACGGCAAGTTCATTGCAAAACTCCAGAAAACCGACCCGGCAATGGCTTTCGAAAACAAATTTTTAGAATTTTTGCAACAAGTCTAATCGCCTGGTGCTGAGCGCTATGCGTCCGGTCCAAAAACATATTTCTGGCTGGAGTTGGAGTGAGGCGTCTCAAGCCACGACGAAAAAATGCGATTTTCCGGGCGGTGCCCTAAGGCAGAATTAAATCGGTAACTTCCAGAACGCCAATGATATGGCTAACTAGGAAATGCAGATCCAAGTTTTTTTACGCTGGCGGCTTGACTCCTTCGCATTTCATCAAACAATTCTCGCCGAAGTCTATGGCGGAAGAAAAATACGTGTATGAGTTTGGGGTGCGGACCGATGGCAACGCGAAGATGCGCGAATTGCTCGGCGGCAAGGGTGCGAATTTGGCGGAGATGGCGCGCATTGGGTTGCCTGTCCCGCCGGGATTTACCATTACGACGGCAGTTTGCACGCTGTTTTCTACAACTGGACGGCTGCCGGAAGCGGTGGAGAAGCAGAAGTATGCGGCGCTGAAGCACGTAGAAGAGCAAGTGGGGAGAAAATTTGGCGATGCGGACAATCCGCTGCTATTTTCCGTCCGTTCCGGCGCCCGCGAGTCCATGCCAGGCATGATGGACACGATTTTAAATTTGGGACTCAATGATCGGACCGTGCGAGGTCTCGCCGACGCAACGAGAAATCCGCGCTTTGCCTACGACTCCTACCGCCGCTTCATCCAGATGTACGGAGACGTTGTCATGGAAGTACATGCAAAGGACGACCATTCAGCCGACCCATTCGAAGAAATTTTAGATGCCGCCAAAAAAAAGGCCGCGGTGCAATTCGATAACCAGTTGAACGCGGAGCAATTGCAGGATGTTATCGGCCACTACAAGGAAGTGATTAGGAAAGCGACCGGGCGAGATTTTCCGCAGGACGTGAACGAACAGCTGCTCGGTGCCATCGGTGCCGTCTTCCGCTCCTGGAACAACGAGCGCGCCATTCTTTACAGGCAAAAGTATGCCATCCCAGCGGACTGGGGCACAGCTGTTAACGTCCAATCCATGGTGTTCGGTAACATGGGCAAGGACTCCGCAACGGGTGTGGCTTTTACACGCGATCCAGCCAATGGTGAAAATGTTTTTTATGGTGAATATCTCATTGACGCCCAGGGAGAAGACGTCGTTGCAGGAATTCGCACACCAAATCCAATCGCCGATTTAGAACGAGACATGCCGACAGTCTTCGCAGAACTGACGAATGTGCGGCAGAAATTGGAACGCCATTTCTGTGACATGCAGGACTTCGAATTTACCGTACAGCAGAATAAACTCTATATGTTGCAGACGCGCAACGGGAAACGCACCGGATTTGCCGCCGTACGCATCGCTCTGGAGATGGAAAAAGAAGGTCTTATTGACAAAAAAACTGCCATCAAACGCATTCCCGCAGAATCCATATCTTCCTTGCTGGTGCCTATTTTTGACGACGAAGGAAAGAAAAAGGCGAAATTAATCGCCAGAGGTCTCCCGGCGGGTCCCGGCGCTGCTTCGGGAAAAGTGTGCTTTTCGGCGCAAAAGGCGGAGGAGTTGCACAGTCGCGGTGAACGAGCATTACTTTGCCGGGCAGAGACTTCTCCGGAGGACATTCGCGGCATGCTGGCGTCGGAAGGAATTCTCACCAGTCGTGGGGGAGTGAGTTCCCATGCAGCATTGGTGGCCAGGCAGATGGGAAAAGTGTGCGTCGTGGGTGCGGCAACATTGGAAATTGACTACGGCAGTCGCACGATGAAAGTGGGAGATCTACACATCAAGGAAGGCGACGAGTTGTCCATCGATGGCACTGCGGGAGAGGTGTTTCTAGGTGCCGTTGGGACAGTCCCCTCGGAGGTAAATCAGGTGTTGGCCGGGACACTGGCAGCGGAAAAGAGTTCTATTTACGCCAGTTATGCGTGTCTCATGGGTTGGTGCGACGAGTGCCGGAAATTGCGCGTGTACATAAATGCCGATTCGCCGCGTCAGGCGGAGGCTGGCTTATGCTACGGCGGGGAAGGGATTGGTCTAACGCGCACGGAGCATATGTTTTTTGAGGGCAATCGCATAGATTTCATGCGAGAAATGATTCTGGCAGACACGGAGGAAAATCGGGAACGCGCCGTTGCTAAATTGTTGCCACTGCAACGGAAGGATTTCATCGGCATTTTCATGGCTCTGCACGGCAAACCAGCTACTATTCGCTTCCTCGATCCGCCGCTTCATGAGTTTGTTCCCCACGACGAAGCAACGCAACGGTCGCTGGCCCAGAAGGTTGGAATTCCCTTGGAAAAGGTAAAAGCGCGGGTACATGCGCTGCAAGAATTTAATCCCATGCTGGGCCACCGCGGCTGCCGTCTCGGCATTTCATACCCCGAAGTAAGCCGCATGCAGGCGCGGGCCATTTTCGAGGCCGTTGTCTATTGCAAAAGCAACGGCGTACCCGTCCATCCGGAAATCATGATTCCACTCGTTGGGTTTGTGAAGGAACTGCGCCATCAGGTAAATATCGTTCACGAAATCGCTGCAATGGTGAAAGATGAATCGGGAGTAAATTTTGATTACATGGTGGGGACGATGCTGGAATTGCCGCGGGCTTGCCTGCGGGCTGGAGAAATTGCGGAAATTGCAGAATTTTGCAGTTTCGGGTCCAACGACCTCACGCAGACCACATTGGGAATGAGCCGCGATGATATGGGAAGTTTTCTGGGCCGCTACAACAGCCTGGAAATTTTTGCCACAAATCCCTTCGCCACAATAGACAAGGAGGGTGTGGGGGAACTCATGCAAATGGCCGTCGAACGGGCGAGAAAGACACGCAAGGATATCATTCTGGGCATCTGTGGCGAACACGGCGGCGATCCGGCATCGGTAAAATTTTGCCACTCGCTCGGCTTGACCTACGTAAGTTGCTCACCCAACCGCGTTCCCGTAGCAAAATTGGCTGCAGCCCAGGCAGCGCTGGAGGACAGCCGTTCACGCTAATACTGCCACAGAAAACTGGGACGCCGCCCAAATTCTTGGCCAGGACTCGGCTTCAAACCCCACTTGGAGTTTGTGCATCACTCGCCGGGTTGCGGAAGTTTTTGGCGGCGATCTTCGCATGTTCTTCCACGCAGCAAATAGCACATTGGCAGAGCGTTGGAACTGCTTGCAATTTGCTCAGCGGTCGCAGATCATCGATTGCGGTGACCGGCTGGGCGCAGTGTGCCTGTAAATTTTCGTCGCGGACGAGATTCATGCCGATGCCGAGAATTAGGTCGTCTCCCACAACTTCGAGGAGGATGCCACAAATTTTTGAACCGTTGAGCAGCAAGTCATTAGGTGCTTTCACGACAAGTGGAATTGAAAATTCTTTCGCAAAAACAGAAGAAATTTTTCCCCCAATGCGCTCCGAACAATGCATCCAATCCCCGTTGCGGCCCAAAAACGGGAATCCGATTGACAGGTAAACATTTTCGCGATTGGAACTTATCCAACTGCGACCGTGGCGACCGCGCCCGGCCGTTTGACATTCCGCTAGAACGATGATCGCCCGCCGCAGATCCCGCAAAGCCTCGCGCGCCACATCCTGAGTACTCGCAACTTCGCCGCACAATCGCACGGCGTACGCCGGAAATTTCTCTCGAAGAATGCGATACAGTTCCGTGAAAATTTTTTCATCATCTTCCCACAGAAACGTTGACACCGAGCCATACCCATCATTACCTGTTTGCGTGTCAACGAAAAATTCGCGAACGAAGGCAGCCGCGGAAAAATTGTGCCTCACGGACCATATCCTCATTTTTTGGCATGGACATTGCCGGTCACTCGTCACTTGCGCCCTGATTCTCCTGCTACTACCCGTTGGATTTTGGACACAGTCGGCGCGGAAGGCGTGCCGCGTGCGTCATATGCAGAGTGAATTTCTCGTCGCAATTGACTCTTCTCCAGGTGTTTTGGAAGATTTTGCCGATCGATATGCGAAGAAGCGTCTTGGTGGACTTGCCTCGTACATGGTGGGCAACCGGGCGTTGCAAGTTGGCAATTTTAAAAAGGCAACTCAGTACTATGCAATAGCGGCAAATGCTTGGGAGGAAACACAATTGCATGGAGTGGCGCAGCTGGCAGCCGCTGTGACCACGGTGCGCGATGGAGGAGATTCCGCAAATTTGCGACGAAAGTTGTCGGCGCTGATAAGTGACTCGCAGCAGTTATCAATTGTTCGAGCCGCCGCTTTGTATATCACTGCCCTACACGATTTTGAAGTGAAAAATTTCGCGGGAGCTCGCGAAGCACTGCGGGCCATTGAAAAAATTCCCGAAGCGGGCATCTGGCAAACAAAGGCATCCATTCTCGCTTTTTCGTTGCCGGAAAGTGAACTAAATCAATGAGATAGGCAAATAACGTGTGACGAGGGGAGACGCCAAGAATGGAACTCAGCTCTCGCGGCGTGGCCGATGGGGAGAAGATGTGGCCGTGCGGCTGCTGCGTTCGAAGGGACACCGCATTCTCTGTAGGAACTGGCGCGCTGGACACGGGGAAGTGGACATCGTTAGCGTGGATGGCACCGTCCTTGTTTTTGTGGAAGTGAAAACTAGACGGGAAACGGATCGCATCGGCGGATTTGCTCCAGCCGTATCGGCGGCCAAAAAGCGTGTACTACGCATTGTCATCGAGAGATTTATGATTTTGCACGGCGACAATTATCCACACTTTCGCTTCGACGTCGTCGAGGTGCTGACTCGCGGGAATTTATTCGCAGCGGACCATATCTTTCACTATGAAGGTGTTCCGCTGGGCGATTTTTAGAATTTCTATTTCGGCTCCACGGGTCGGGGTTGGGCTCGGTGCTTCACACTGCCGCGATGTGTGCATAAATACGTTCGGCGGCTCCCACATTTTGCCGCAGCCAATCTGTCCCGGCATCGGCCATTTTTGCGCGCAAATTCAAATTACCGCAGAGTTCAGATAATTTTTCAGCGACATGTTCCCTATCTTTCTCTCTGGCAACTGCTCCGCACGCGCATAACGCGTCCAAAATGTCACGGAAATTTTCCACATTGGGTCCACAAACCAACGGGACTCCGGCGGCAACGGCATCGAGCGGTGATTGCGCACCGTGATTCGGCGGCAATGTTTTACCCAACAATGCCACGGTGCCAATGCCAATGAAATGGCTCAATTCCCCTGCGGTGTCCACAACGGCGACGTCGGCGGTCCCAGCATTTTTACGCGTGTCTGTTCGAAAATGACTGGTTAATTGCTTGGATGTTAGTAATTTACGCAATTCGCAGCGCCGTTCTCCGTGGCGCGGGATGAGCACGAGCTTCCAGCGTCGATCTGCTGTCCGCAGCTGGAATAGGACATCGATGAGAAGCTCTTCCTCGCCGGGCCAGGTGGAACAGCCGAGCAATATGGGAAATGTCGAATCATGACTATCGTTCTCCGTTAGAGAAAGTTCCTCCAATAATTTTATCCGCTCATTTTCACGGAGCGGAGTTTGAGGCGGTCGGTCGCATTTGAGATTGCCAACGTCGAAAATTTTTTTTTCGCAGATGCCGATGGAGTCTAATTGTCGCGCGGTTTCCGGACTGGCTACGAAGATCTTCTCCGCGCGGGCAAAGAACTTTCGTGCAAAGACTTTCACCTTTTTGTAGCGGCGATAACCGCGAGGAGATAATCGCGCGTTGACGATGAAAAATGGAACGCCGTGCCTCCGCGCTTGGTGCAAGTGCTCCGGCCACAACTCGCCGTCGGCGTGCAAGAGAATTTGCGGTGCGATTCGTTTCCAAGTGAGTCGGGAAAATAGCCAAAAGTCGATGGGGAATGCCGTGACCGTACCGCAATTTGCATATATTTTTCGGGCAACCGCCAGACCCGTGCTTGTCGTCGCCGTGATTACCAAATCATAGAAACCCGTTGCTGCTAAATGCCGCACAAGTGGCTCCAACACATGCACTTCACCAACGCTTACACCATGCAACCAAATGCGCTTGCGTCCTTCGGGACACCGTGGAATTTTAAGAAAAATGCCGAATCGCTGCAGGAATCCGCGCCCGTAACCGCCGCGGCGCAGCATGTGCCAAATGGCCTGGGGTAAATACAGGATGAGACATGGGAGAAAAAGCAAGCGGTAGAGAAAGATAAACACGCATGCATTGCGTGAAAATTTGAGAAAAATGCCAGACAAAATCTGCGACAACGCGCCATGGGAAAAAATAATTTTGTTGCGTTGGTCGAATTTTAGTGGTAGCATGATCGCCTATGGGTTTGGATGCGGAAAATCTGGTGTTTGCGGCTGCAGAGCTCATGCGTATCTCACTGAAGCTGAATACGAAAACACGGCGCTGCATCCTGCAGGACAGGGAAGATAAAAAAGAATATATCTTCGAATTTCCGGAAAAGAGTCCCTACGTTTACTTTTACACAATTCTCCGACCACTCGGCAAGGAAGCGGAAAATGCTGCCTATCTGCGGGCGTTGTTGGAGCTTAACATGTTCGGTTTGCAAACGGACGGCGGAACGATAAGTGGCGATCGGGCCAACGGGAATCTGGTGCTGCATTCCAATTTGCCACTCGACTACATGACACCGCAATTGTTCGTGAATACGCTGACAAATTTTATCGTGACGGCCAAAAAATTGCGCGGTAAACTGGAAAATCTTCAAATGCAATCGTGGAATACGCAGCAATCTCCGTCGTCCCCAAAGGCCAATTTTTCGGCGGCGGCTTCCATGGAGAAAAATCAGCCAGCGAACAAAATGCGCGTCATCCGCATCTAAACTGGCCTCTAGAGGCTGTCGTCAAATTTCCTCTATCAACATTGTAAAGCAGCGAATGTGAACTGCAGCCACAAAAGACGATATATTTTTACAATAGCGCGTAGCAACTCCGCGCCATTTTCGGA
>JAITFC010000033.1 GCA_031281635.1 Puniceicoccales bacterium
AGATCGGCGAAATTAGTCATTGCCCGTGACGTACGCTATTTTTCAGAGCATTTTGCCCAACTCGTTGCCGATATGTGGACGCGCCTCGGCGGAGAAGCCATCCTTTTCCCGGGACCACGCTCAACTCCCCAGCTCAGCTTTACCGTCCGCGACCTCGGCGCCGCGGCCGGCGTGATGATTACAGCAAGTCACAATGCTTTCACAGACAATGGTTTAAAAGCTTTTTTTGCCGACGGAGCGCAAGTTCTGGATCCCCATGCGTCGGCGATTATGCATCATTTTTCCAAAATTTCCGTCGACGAGGCCTGTGAGCTCTTGGCAGACCTAAAAAAGACTCCGCGCAAACGTGTTACAGAGAAGACGAAAATTCTTTCCACGGCGGCCGATGACTGCTATCTGGAAGCACTTTGCGAAATACCAGCAAATCCTACAATCTTTTCAAGTCTAACCGCACCAATCATCTATACTCCACTGCACGGCACGGCCATTGTCATCGTCGAACGGCTCAAGGAGCGCTTTTCCCTTCCGTTACACATTGTTGAGTGCCAGCGAAAGTTCGATCCGCATTTTTCCACGGTACATTCACCAAATCCGGAAAATCACGAAGCATTTTCAATTGGTTTAAGCGTTGCCGATGAGCTGCATGCGGAAATGGCCCTGGCATCCGATCCGGACGGAGATCGCCTGGCCATCGCGCATAGGACAGTCGCGGGACCCATGCGCATCCTCACAGGCAACGAAACGGCCATATTTCTTGCGGCCTATCGCCTTGAAGCTCTAAGAGCAAGGGGCATTCTTAACGGAGCCAATGGGAAGAACGCTGCCATCATTCGCTCCTTTGTCACGACTCCTCTCCTGGACCTGCTCGCCGCCGAATACGCCGTCAAATTGGTGCAAACTCCCATCGGCTTCAAGTGGATAGGCGCGAAATTGGGAGACTATGAGCGGAAGGCCTGCAAGCAATGGCAGTTGCAGACGGGCAAAGGAGTCAAATACCACGGACTCAATTGGGAGAAATGCCAAAAATTGCAGCTGGCCTACGGTTGCTATCTCGTTCTGGGAGCAGAAGAAAGCGGCGGCTATTCGGCGCTGGACATGACTCGCGACAAAGATTCACATTCGGCCCTGCTCATGGCCTGCGAAGCCTATGCCTCACTGCGCAATTGCCATTGCACAATCGAACATTTTTTCGAGGAAATTTATCGAAAGTACGGCTACCACGGCGAACGGCTGCATACGGTGCAATGTCCTGGGGCAGAAGGAGCTCGCAAAATCGTGACATTTTCTCAATCCCTGCGTTTGCATCCCTATGCAAAATTTGCTAACCTAGCGGTGCTGAAACACGAGGACTATGCATGCGACGATCTCTTTGACGTCGACGGGAAAAAAATTCCACCGCAAAATTTCCAAGTTTTCACACTGGAGGGCGGCTACCGGGTGGCTGTGCGAGCCAGTGGAACGGAGCCAAAAATAAAATTTTATCTATTTGCTCGAGAACAAGATAAAAATCTTCAGGCAGCAAAAAGACGTGTGGCAGAAAATTTTGACCGCATGGAGCAGTTCGTCGATGACGATTTTCAAAAGCGCGCTGCCAATATCGAGGTCTAATTCCCTCTCCGTGAAAAATATGCATCGAGGATTATTCTGGCTATGGGTGCAGCATCGGATCCTCCGGCGTAAGATTTTCCCTCGAATGGTTCCCGCAGCATCACGGTGACGGCCACTTCGGGATTTTCTGCGGGCGCAAAAGCGGTAAACCAGGCAAGGTGACTATTTCTTTGACCATCACGTATTTGCGCCGTTCCAGTCTTCCCGGCAACGGCAACATTTTTCAACTGACAGCGGCGGCCGGAACCATAGGCAATGCACCCTTTCATCCCCTCCAATAGCGCCTCATAGGCATCATCTGCCAGACCAAGAGCCGTGGGCTTGACCGCCTCTTTCGCCTTCACAATCGTCAGTTGGGTCCGTTCCCGTCGAGTGGCAAGTGAAGCGGTGAAAGCGTTGATCTGCAGCGGTGTAACGAGCAAAAATCCCTGTCCAATAGCAAGATTGGCCGTGTCTCCGTCCGTCCATGACCCGTAGCCGCGCGACTTTTTCCATTGGGGCGATGGCACGAGAAAGTGATGCGTTTCGTGGGGCAGTTCGACGCCTGTCGGAGAATCAAAGCCAAAGCGGTGAATTTCGTCGAGAAATGCCTGCAGGGGAAGGGAGAAGATACAATCGATTACGAAACTATTGCAACTTTTGGCCACGGCCACGGCAAACGGCAAATTCCCATGCTCGAAATGATTGTTACAACGGATGATGCGATTTCCCACGCGTGTTTTCCCATCGCAAAAATGCGTGCTGTGACGATTGACGATGCCATATTTTAAAAGTGTCTCCACGGAAACAAGTTTGAAAACGGAACCGGGTGGATAAACCCCCTGCAGCGCCTGATTCATCCAGGCACCTTTCTCCGTAAGCGCGACGTAATTTTCCTGGGAAATGCGTGGCGTGAGGTCATTTGGATCATATGTTGGAGAATTAGCCAGAGCAAGAATTTCTCCGCTGCGCACATCACTTAGAATAATGCAGCCAATTTCATTGCCAAGCGCTTCTTCTGCAATGAGTTGTAACTCGCTATCAATGGACAATGTGATATCACGACCGCGTACCGGCTCGCGCGCATGGAGAACTCTCTTCCTCTGTCCGGACGGATCAACTAGCAAAATTTCTCCGCCGTTGACACCGCGCAAAGTCACATCGCATGCCTCTTCCATCCCGGCCCGCCCGCGAATGGATCTCTCGCTAAATGTGCGAAATCCATCATTGCTCGAACCGTCGTCCTGGGGCAACGCCGATGGTGCCGCGTAGCCGATGACATGGGCAGCCAATGTGCCACGTGGATAAATGCGGGCAGTCTGTGTTTCCAGTTGCAGCGGACCATCCACGGGAAGTCGTTCGAGCAGACGGGCGAAATCATTCTGCGGCAAATCGAAGACAAGGATGTACGGCAGCAGCGGAGATTGTGTGAAATGCCGGTCAATACTATGCCGGTTCAAGGAAATCTCCTGAGAAAGAAATGGAGCGAGACTGCGCATGTGCTTTTCTAGGACTGAGATACGGGCCTGCGAACGTTCCGTGTCCGGGCTGAATGCCGTCCCCGAAGCATGCAATTGTCGCACGCGCCGACGGTATTCCTCGGCAAATTCTCCGCGCAGTTCCTGCAAATAGGCAACTAATGCGAATCGTGGACGATTGCCCGCCAACAGGATACCGCTACGATCGCAAATGTTACCCCGCGGTGCTGGTTTGAGGATGCGTCGGTGACTCTGTCGCTGCCCAAGATTAATAAATTTCTGATGCTGAATAATTTGCCGAACAAACAACCCGCTTGCCAAATAGCAAAAAATTGCTACGACAACGCCGTACAAAACAAACATCCGCTTCGATAGTGGGTCGGCATCCAATGCCGCAAGAGAAACACCGCAGTGGCACTTTGTCAATTGCACATAATGGATCCATGGCAAAATTTCAAAAATTTAACTCGTAGAGTTGCTCAATGTTTTCGATGCAGATTGCGGCAAGGGCATGAGGTTGAGCACTGAAATATTTTCTACCAAGATATTCCAGTGGCGGTGAAGAATTTTTCATTCGTCTGTTCGGATAGTTTGGCACGCAGAGCCAAATCGTGTTTAGGAACATATTATTGACCCCGTAAGGGATGGTGAGATTGGTTTGTGACAGAAAAAGCCGCAAAGGCCCAGCGTGAAAAAAAATTTTTTATGTTTGACTAAAAAATTTTCATACATTCACCTTGGACCCCACGTGGGGTTGTAGCTCAGTTGGTAGAGCGCATCGTTCGCAATGATGAGGCCGTCGGTTCGATCCCGATCAGCTCCACCACGCTCCCAGTACGGCTTAGCGGGCGATTTAAGAAAGTAAGAAAAAAACTCTTGGCGTGACCCTGCAGAGACGAAACAGTTAATTTTTCCCTGAGCAGCCCTGGGTCGCGTCCCCAGTCCACGCCCACACCCGGCGGAATAGCTCTCTCACGGTTCCGATGGTCGCACTTTAATGGTGATGCATTTCGCCTCGTCTCGGAATTTTAGCACCGTTTCCAACTCGTCGCGGCGAACATT
>JAITFC010000025.1 GCA_031281635.1 Puniceicoccales bacterium
GCGGCGTTGATAAACGTCCGCGGGCAGTTTCTCTATCTAACGCGTGTTGCCAGCTGTTTGTTGTAGGGCATTAGATGCCGCTTGGATAAGATTCATGGCAAGAGTATACACAACCTCCATATTGCCGGTGGCCAGATTTACATAGTTGACAGGAACTTCCTGCTCCTTGGACATTTGGTCAATTCTACGTCTGATGTCATCGCTGAATGTCGACAACTCCATGCGACTTACATAAACTCTATCACTGGCGATAACATCGATGGCTTTTTTGTATATTTTGCAAGCTCCGTAGTTATAGGCATTATATATCGTCGTCCCATCCTCATTGTCAGCCTGTCGAATGTTGGGATAATTTGTTCGCGTGATCTTAATTTCATTATTTCCTTCCTTCCTAGTACTTGCTGAGGTAAGCACGCATTTTTTTAATTCCCATCCATCTTCACTCCATCCAGGACTAATACCATGACATTTAAATGTTATCGGTGGCGACATTTCCGGTGTGCTTAAAAACCAATTTACAAAATCGGCTTCCTGTAAATTTCTTGTTATAGAAGTTGCTCTAATGTCTTCGTAATCCGTGAAAATTTGACTATCCCCTGTATAATTTTTATACTCACGATATGCAAAATTACCACTAGTACAATGAACAACTGGCAGGTGAATTACAGTCTCACGCACATCCACGGAAACTGCGGTAGCGCCGCTTACCACTGCTCCGTCATCTTTTACTGTATCTCTATTTATCCTCCAATTAGCATAGGGATCAGTTTCGGCTAATATTCTAGCTATTCTCACTCCGTATTGCGTCAGTGCCGGGGCAACAGCCTGCCAGGTCCAAGCGCCATGAATATCTCCTGCATCATCGCTCGTATCATTACCAAAAAGGTATACAGTATGCAACAATTCTTTGACCATCTCCATATTAACACCGGTGCAAAAGATGTGTGTTTTTGCCACTGCACCGACTTTGACCAAATCGCTGACAAAGCCCTGGCGCGTGTACATGGTGGCATACATGTTATTTTTATCTTTTTCCTCAAAACTACCAAGTAAAATCGACACATCACGATAGCACTCTTGTAACAACGACAGCGATGCATTACTTTCCTCCAAGTCGGAAATATATGCATTCAATGTGGCAATTTGAATGCGGCTTGCCTGGTAGCTCAGCGCTAGGACACGACTAATGGTCGATATGTGTTGATTCTTCAGGGTAAAAAGTCGCGAAATATGCATGTAGGTTTCCATGACGACAGTATTATGCACTTCATCTTTGACTATGCGCCGCACGAAATCGCCGTTAGGATCTACGATATATCCTCCTCCCGCCTTTGGAGAATATCGGTTTAATTGATCTTCTAATGGATATTCTGATTGATATTCTAATTGATCTGCGACATAGTCGGATACATCCCCTACTAGCTGATAATGATCCACATTCGGACTTGCCATGTCACTCCCCAGGAAAAATTGCCCTAGAAAATGATACGGATTTACCTCGGTAAAGAGGGCAAAAAGCTGTGCCACATCCATGCGATTTTCTCCTATCCTTGGTTGCGGAATAGGGTCTGCGCGCCCTGGGAAATTTTGTCGGCCGTCTTCGCCGCCAGATCGTTCATGTAGGCAAGCTGCGTCAATTGGAACTGCACTTGAATGAGATCTGCCATGTTTAATTGGCCGCGCCTGACGATGATACCGATATTTCCCATTATGCGGTCAAAATTCACCTTGAATTCATTGATCGGACTCAGCATTTTCTCGTAAATGCTCATTTCCTTTTCGGCATCTGCCACCTGACCTCGGGCCGGCCGCGGGACATTCGCATTCATCGCATTCATGAATTGGTCGATATCGCCAACTTGCGCCGTGCCAAAGGCGCTCGCTGTCGTACTTGTCCCACCAACGGCCGTCACTGCTTCTACCGCTACTGACATATTTCCTCCCTACCGTCCCTTTGATTTTAAAAACTTAAAATTTTCGTTTTTTAGATTCTCGGCAAAGGCTATCGCCTCTGGATCCGTCCCATCGTCGATGACTTCCTTGATGAGCATGTCACTTGCCGACGTCTGCCCGGCCATGCGAAAAGCCATCGCCGCCACCGCTTTGATGAGCTGGTTGTTTGGGTTGATTTTCGAAGCTTTTTCCGCGAGAATTGCGCAGGCATCGCGCAACCTTCCGCTATTGATGAGCGCAAAGGCATAGCCGATTAGTGGCAATTCGGAGTTTGGCCGCACTGCGGCAATGCCTCCAAATATTGTCATTGCCAACGACGGTTTCCCCTGGCCACATGCCACATAGCCCAGCTGCATGAGTAGTTGCATCCACTCGGACTTGATGTCGGCGAATTCCTCTGGAATATCGTTAACATATTGTTCTACAGAATTTTGCGCCACTCAATTCTTCTCCTAACGTATATTCTGTGTTGTCTTCGTGAGAGCATCACCGGCCGCACGCAGGGTACCGGTCGCTAATCCCGAAGTTACCCCCCATGTCTGAGTCATGCCCTGAATTTTTAGTAGAGAGCCCTGGTCGACGCTGGAAGCTGCCGTTGCCAACTCGTCGATGGCTGCGTTGAGCGAACTTTCCTGGTTGGACACAACGGAACCGAGTAGCCGATACAAGGCATCCAAAGTGTAGCAGCTGCCCTCTGATCCGCCGACGGAACCGGTTCCGGTAAAAACTCCGGTGTCAGTTGTCGCAAAAATACCATATTCATTTTCTGACATATTTTTTCCTCCGCATATTCATTTTCTGCTACCACCTAAAATTCTTCACAATCGATGTGGCCACACTTATAGCCTTTCGCAAAGAATCTCTGGCAACAAATTGTTTTTCACTCAGACCGACGTTCATACTCAGCGACACCTGTCGCAGCATGTCGTTCAGTTGGTCTAGGATTTCCTTCCGCCGCGCCGGATTTCTCAGCTCATTCTCCAGTGGAACGAGCGTCACTCTCTCCTTCTTCGATGAGTTCGCAAACGGTGTCATTGCAGTTCCTCCAATCGCATATTCACCTGTTTGCCTTCGCGGCCCAGTCGCAGCCCACCAATTTCTATGGAATCCACACGCCAACCACTCGGCAAAAAAGATCCGGGAAAATATTTTTTACCATCCACCGTAGTAATCCAACTCAACCCGCGCGATCCCACGGTAATCGCCTGAATTTGTGTCGGAAAAAAAGCGCTGATGGCCGTCTCCGTTTGCGCGGAAAATGTCTGCACATCGAATTCAACGGGAATGATGTCGCTGAATGTCTGTATGAGGGTTTCGGCTGCTACTTTCCACTGCTCCGTCTGCAGAACACTGATTTTCCCATGGAAAAAGATGCGCATTGCCTCCGGCTCCGCCACAACTTCTCGCAGGCCGTTGGACGCCAAAATATCTTGTGTCACGCTAACAACTTTGTCTGGCGTCATGACGTCATTGCGGATTTTTTTCACGCCGGCCACGTCGGAGAGAAGTCTCATGCGCAGTGCCTGCCACGCATCGCCATTCAGAGTGTAGCCGATGACGGAAAACACACCCGGTTGGATGGGAATTACGCGGAATGTCCCCTCGATCGTTCGCAGCATTTCCTCCAGCGTTTCCGTAATTTTCTCCGTGCTTCGCACATTGAAATGAATCCCCGGGTAGATGGACATGAGAACCGTTCGCAGCTCCCGCACTTCCATATTTGTCGGGACATAGCCCTCCACGACGAACTGTTCTCTGTCCTTTCGGAGGGTCACCGTAGAAATGTAATTCATGTCGGCGATTTGCGCCTGCAGAGTTTTTTCCAACTCCAACGGAGAGATGCGCTTTTTTTTCGGCAGCATCGCTATGACAAACAGCCCCAGCAATAAAATGATCAGGATGGCAAAAAATAGTCCAACGCGTCGCATTGTCTTCGATTGCCGCTTATCCTTGGCCATCTTGACTTGATCAATCCCAACGCTGATAGAATCCCGACTTTTCGCCGGGGCTTCGTCATTCGTCGCATTTCCCTCCTCCACATCCAGATGCGGAGCATCCTGAGCGCTGATTTGTGGCCATTCGCCATCTGCAGGTCCCGTAATAAAATGCGTCACCCCGATGGTAATGAATTGAAAATTTTGCAGGGCAAACGCCTCGTCGCCGCTAATTCTTTTGCCGTCAACAAAAACCGGCCCGCCAAGAACTTTCACGTACAGGGAACCGCCCTCGAGGAATATTTCCGCGTGTTCTGCATTCACAAGTGCATCTGCAAGAACTAGATCCGCATCATTCCCGCTGCCAATGCGCAGCCGAGAATCGTGCTCATCCAGCTCCACTTCCGCCCCCGCGTGGGGGCCGGACAGAAGTTTTACTAGAAAGCGTTGTCCGACACCATTTTCCTCCCCTTGCGCCATTCTCACGCAGTATGGAACACTGCTATGGCGCTGTCAATGGAATTCAACGGACTTCCTTTAAGTTTTACGAATTTTTTTTATTTTCTTCTTACTTCGGCCCCAAGTTCATGGACGTTTTTACCGAATCGGAAAGTGTCTTTCAACGGACATTGCGCGTCGTCGCCTTCAACGTGTCTTCGAATTTTGCTATGATGGCCGTTGCCGTGGAAAAATTCGCCTGCATATCACCGGACACTACGTTGACGCGCATCATGCAGTTACTAATTTTGTTATTTATTTCGTCATTGCTAAAGCGCAAGTGGTCGCAAATTGAGGTAAGATCTTCGCGACTAACCCAAAATAGAATATCCTCGTCGTCATATTCGTATTCGGACACCATGTTTGCTTGAGTAATTGGAATATATGCATATTCTTCTTCCGGAGCACTATCCCCCGTAGTTTTGAAGTCGTATTCAATCTTTTTCAGATGACGATCATAGCGATTGTAAATGCAAATATGTTCTTGAGTTGCTCCGGCAAAATAATGCGAAGCAGCATCCACATTGGGACCTACAGTAACTTTACCAGTGGATGAAAAAACTCTCTGCAAATCCGCACTATTTGTAACTTTGCCATTTGTTCCTCCAGTCAAGGAGTTAAACCATTGGTCTATTTCTGCAATGATATCCTTTTGATTTGGGTCATTTTTCTCCTGTCGCCAGCCATCTCCCCAGGTCTGGTCGTGGTCTCCGCCGCGGAAGTATTTCCAAAACACGCTCTCGCCAGTTTTGGTGGAATCACCGATTTGTCCGCTCCACATCATTGTTAAATTGCTATTGATGTAACCTATTTTTGTGGTTACATCATAGGTGCCAAGGGCTGGTGTGCCGGAAACTAGTCCCAAATGTCCCTCGTGCTGAATGTAAACATATCTTGGTTCGACGGCAATGACAACGGATTTAAGTATAAAATCTCTCGCATAGCCGAAATCATCATTTACCATTGGAATGCGACTATTGCCATCGGACAAGGTTGCCTTATATATGGAAAATGTGTGATAGCATTTCATGAATTCTGCCGTTTGCTTTTGCATTCTCTCCGCCTCGTCTAGCAGATCATTGATGTAGGCAGCTTGATAATTCATATGCTGATAGACAAGACCAAGAGTAACGATCAGTGCATTCATGCGGCGAAATATTTTTGCCGATGGCATCACGAGTTGCGTGTAATGCAGAAAAATCGGTGTAGTCGTGCCCCTTGGAGTTACTTTTACAAACTCACCACCACCTCGTACGGATAATTCATACTGCCCATCCGTGCGCACATTATAGTATACGATGCGGCTACTTCCGTGGTCGTATTCATCCCAGTTTGACATCCAGTATTCAAGCCAATCATCAGAATATTCGTCACGATATTCGTCTGGTATGTCTGGAATTTGCGGTTCCGTCCTGCCAGTGATTTCCACCTCATCGAATCCGTAGCGCAGGCGAAATGGAAATGAGTCCGTGCCGGTCATGTAAAAACTTTCCATGTCGGGGGCGAATTCGGCCAATTCACTGGCGACGATGGTCGGATTCACACCATTATTCATGGTCTTGATGAGCTCCCAGAATACGCTTGCCTGTGCAAGATCTTGAAAATCACTCAAATTTTCCGGTGGTTGCATGGCATTTTCTCCTCTTTTGCGGCTCATTGTACGGCGATCTAGGCCCGCGGCAGCACGATGCGGCCGAGCGGTTGGATGGTAATTTCCTCCGTTAATTCCTGGTGCGACAGTACGGGCAAGTCGTAGAGATCTAGCTCGATGAGTTTGCGCACGTAGCGGCGAATGTCCATGGACGTGAGCAATACCGGCTTCTGGTCGAGTTTGGAAAGATCCCCCACTTCCTGCTTGATGCCGCGTAAGATACGTTTCGCCATGTCCGGTTCGAGGGCCAGGTAAGAGCCGGCCGATGTCTGGCGAATGGCTTTGCGCACCGTGTCCTCGATCATAGGATCTAAAAGATAGGCTGCAAGAATATTTTGCCCTCCGGAAAATTTATAGCTGATGTAGCGCTTCATGGTGGTGCGCACGTAGTCGGCCAGAAGCACCGGCTCCTTTTCCTTTTGCCCCCATTCAATGAGCGCTTGCAAAATGGCTTTCAAATTGCGGATGGAAATTTCTTCTTGCACCAGGCGCTGCAACACTTCCGTAATTTTTTGCACCGGCAAGATGCGCATGACCTCGCGGACAATTTCCGGGGAAGTTTTTTCGAATTTTTCCGTTAGGAAGCGCGTTTCCTGCAGACCGATAAAGTCTCCCGCATAGCGCTTGAGCACAAAGGATAGATGGTACGTAAAAATCTCCGGTGTGCGCAGAAACTTTATGTTGGACTTGGTGAGCTGTGGAATGTTTTTTTCCGGAACCCAGAGTGCGGCGACGTTTGGTAAAAATGGCGTTTCTTCCTGGAACGGGATGCCGAGAATGGTGAGATTCTCCTTGGATTCGCGGACGATGACGGAGTTGGGGACTAGTTTCCCCTGTGAAATTGGCACTTCGTGGAGAAGAATTTGGTAACTCCCGGTAGCCAAATTTTCGTTAAAACGCAGGTGAATGCCCGGGAATGGTACGCCAAGATCGTGATATAGAGCGCGCCGCACCTGCATGAGCTGCTCGTTGAGTGTTTCCGCCTCGATGGAAGATTCGATGGAAGTGGCCACGTCCAACATGAGCGGCACTGTGACGGAAAATGGTTCTTCCACCGCCTCTTCCGTTTTTTCCGGCATTGTTGTCTCGGCATCTCCCTTTACGCCTGGCTTTTCCGCCTTTTTTCTGCGCTTTTTGCTCTTTCCGGACGCGATATTGGTAAATGTCTTTCCGGCGATGTATATGGTAACGCCTAGGGTGAGAAATGCCGGTTTTGGGAAGCCTGGGAGCATGGCAAAGAGGATCGCAATTGTGCCGGCCAGCATCATGGCCTTTGGCTGCCCAACTACCTGATTGAATACTTCCTTGCCAAGAGGGGTCTTGTCCTCCGAAGAGACTCGGGTGACGATGATGCCGGCGGTAATGGAGATCATGATGGCGGGAATTTGCGAAACGAGTCCGTCGCCGATGGTTAGAATGGAATAGACCTTGAGGGCTTTTTCCATGGGCATGCCTTTTTGGCTTACCCCGATAATGAGTCCGGCAATGATATTGATGGCAGTAATGATTAAACTGCAGATGGCGTCACCTTTGACAAATTTCATGGCACCATCCATGGCTCCGTAGAGCTGATTTTCCTTTTCCAAATTAGATCGGCGTCGCTTCCCCTCCTCCACGTCGATGGTTCCCGCACGCATGTCCGCGTCGATGGACATCTGCTTGCCTGGCATGGCGTCGAGAGTGAATCGGGCGCCAACTTCGGCGACACGCTCGGAACCCTTCGTGATGACGAGAAAGTTAACGATAATGATAATGAGAAAGATGACAGCGCCGACGACGAAGTTTCCGCCGACAACGAACTGACCGAACGTGAAAATAATTTTTCCGGCGCTCGCATGCAGGAGAATCATTCGCGTCGTCGAAATGCTGAGTGCCATGCGAAAGAGCGTGGTAAAGAGCAGCAAACTCGGAAATGTGGAAAAGGCCAGCACGCCAGAAATGTACAGGGACATCATCATCATGATGATGGAAATGGTGAGATTGGTGGCAATCAGCAGGTCCACCATCCCTTCGGATAGGGGCACAATCATCAGCGCCAAAACCATGATGATGATGGCGGCCAGCAGGATGTCACTGACCCTGCTCACCCGCATGATGCCGTTTTCAATTCTATCTGCTATGCTCACGGTTTTCTAATTCCTTTCTTGCGATAAATCGCAGCAAGCGTTTCCATACGCCCTCATTATTTTTTACATTTTTGCTTTTCACCACGCGGTAGGGCGCCGGAGCCCGTTCTCTGGGGAGATTGCGCAGTGCCCGTACGAGTGGCGGCGTCTGCATGGCAAAAAGAATTTCCCGTTCCCCCTGCGTTGTCTCCTCCTGTTCCGCCCGCAGCAGTGCCCCATCCTCGGCGGCCTTCGTGATGAGAGAGTGCCGAACAATGTAGCCTCCCTGCGCGCATTCGAGAAAATGCTGCAATTCCACGCGCGCCTCCGCGTCCCTCCCCAGGTGCCATAGCACATTGCCGCGCAGCAGAAGGTATGCGCCCAGTTCCTTCGGCGAAAAAGATTCGGCTTCGATGAGTTCCAGATGGTGTAGAGCGACAGCATACTGTCCGGCTTTGGCTAGGCAATAGGCGTAGGTGAGGGTGAGCAGCGGCCGCGATTCAGACATCTCGCAGAGAGCAGCATAGATAGTGCGCGCTTCGTCTGCCTTGCCGTACTGCAAGTAGAGATAGCCAAGCAGCTCCAATAACTCTCTATCTTCGCGTTTCACGGTATTATCCCAGCAAAATCATCAGCCGATACTGCTCCAGCAGCTCGTTGCGTCCAGTTTCCTCTTCAAGTTGTGATTCCAGCCTCACAAGCAGTGCGTTCACGGCGTCCGCAGTCCCCAGCAGTAACTTTTTTCGCCTCTTATCCGTCGCAAGAGATTCACGCAATTGTGCCAGTCGCGAGCGAAAGTGCGTCGGTACGAGCAAAGAACGATTTTTCACTTCCGGCTGCAACACCTCCATGAGAATGGATTCAAATGTTTGCAGGTCAATGATTGCTTTTAGGCGCTGCTCCATTTTTCCGACGCTCGGATCCAGATTGGTTGTCTGCGGCAAGTTGGTCTGTTTTTTCGTAGCACGTATGGTTGTGATTTTTGTCAAACCAAAGTTGAACGCGTACATGGCTGGATCAACGGGTTTCAGTGGCAAGGTTCGGCGATGCGGGGGAGGTGGTTGACCGGGATTCCCGCTGTATTGGTTGCTATTATTCATGGGAATATCTCCTCTCCATTAGCTCTGTCTCCATTTGGCAAAGGCCTGTAGCAGTTGCGCGAATGCGACGCTAAAGACATTGGCCTGGAGCTGTTTTGGATGTAAGCCGACAATGAATCCCATGCGCCCCTCCTC
>JAITFC010000044.1 GCA_031281635.1 Puniceicoccales bacterium
GGCAGGTAAACCGCTGCTAATACAGCATAATAAAGCTCCTACTACGCATAAAAAACGTTTATAAGTGGAGCACCTCGCTGTCGCACGCATTCGAGCATTTTACTCGCAGGTCTGGGCGATGCAAGGGAAAATAAAAAAAAATTCACGAAAGTTACGGGATTAGTTCGTTGGGCGGTAAATCTCTGGGTGCAAATGTCGATTAAGGCTTGGTGCGTAGCGCCCGTGGGCCTAGAAACGATTATCCATAAAATTGGAGGAAAAGCGTAATTTTTTGCGTTTTCCCATGCGACTCGGCGGCTACTATCGGTTTTTTCGGAATATTTCTTGCCGAATGGGCGCGAAGGCCGTTAAATTTCAGTCGCCGTGCGCAATGGCATGTTGTTTTTTTCTTTGCTTTTCTGTGCCGTTGCCACCAGCGGATTGGGCTTGGCTGATGCGTCCGATGATTTTTTGCTCGTTTGGGGAGACGCGTCCGGGCAGCAGCACTGGGATGCGAGAGCAAATGACTCGGCAGAGCTACCCGAGTGCTCCGAACGGACATTGCGCCAATTGCGCCTCCGATATTTTAATGGAGCCGAAGCTGTGCCGCGCTTCGCATTGAGCAGTCCCGTCGCCCAGTGGAACGAGGAGCGTGCCATTTTTAGCGGAGACGAATTTATTCACGTTGCCGGGCAGTGTTTTACTGTCGTTGGAGGCCATTGGCAATTTTGCGGCATTGGCGGCAATCTTCTTCTGAGCGACGGCGTACAAGTCTTTTTAGACGTTGACATGGCGCAGTCATTTGCCGACGAGAATTGGCGAGATTTTGCCGAAGAAGAGGAATTTACGACAATTTCTGCGGATAATTTAAAAATTTCTCGCTGCGACGGCGGTTTGCGGCTGCATTTTTTCGGATGTGTCCGCGCTCAGACGAATAATTTCACCCTTAGCTGTCAGGAACTTAGCGTGGGCATTCTATTCCAATTTACTCCCGGAGTTTCCGAGCGAGGCCAGGACGGCGAGGAACTAATTCGGCATATCGCTGCGCGCGGAGAAATTTGCGTCATAGTCGGCGAAAAAAGTATCTTTGCCGACGAAATGGAACTTTTCCCCGGGGAAAATGCGGCGCTGTTCGTTGGCGCTATGTACCTATTTGGCGGAGAAGTGCACCGAGGTGAGCAGCATATTTTTTTCCGTGACGGCCAGTGTCACGCCATCTGGGATGGCATCGATGAAATGTTGAGTGAGTGCTCGTGCGGTGATTTTTCACAGAACGCGGAGGGTGGACATTAGCTGTTGTTTGGATCGTAAGCGAGTTATAGCTTCTGGCGGAAATTTTTTAAAAGTAAAACTTTACACTTGTCGTTTATTATTTTTCCGCCAGACTTGTCATAAATCGTGATGAATTTTCCGCCCATAGATGAAGGCCTGAGCATCAGTCCCACGTATGACAGTCCTGACAGGTCACGGATATCCTTGACTGTCGCTGGAACAGTAAATTCCGAAGATGCTGTTGGCGCAGGAGTGCCGCTCATTGAGACAGGGAACATGTCAAAGGTTGGAGCTGGAGTTTGTCGAAGAATAAAAGACGATCCCGCTTATAGGAACATCTTTTCCCTATTGGAGCTGAGTCTTCTCGAATGCATACGGCCATGTCTCGAACAAGCAATAGTATCTGGTGGGGCACTGGCAGTTTCCGATTGCCTCGCCGCGAATTGGAAGGCTGATCATTACGATCAGGATTTCGCAAAAATTCTGGATCAAAATGGATTATTTGTTTTGCCATTAAATAAAGACACGGATACATCCCAAGGATCGAATTATTGCATTGTCGAAAAAGTACAAGATAACCTCTTTTATTTATACGAAATCAACCTGTCGCAGGGCGATGGCGTACCAGAAGAAAGAAGCATATATGGGACGAGCAGAATTCCTGGCAGAATAATGACTTGTACGGACATCGTATCTACCATGAAGGCAGCCGAATTTCTTGCCGCAAATTCGAGGAAATATTGGATAATGCCAGATCCAGATGATAAAGTGTCTGATATTCCCGAGCCAAAAGAGCCCGTAGGTTTACGCTATGACGCTATGTGGACGCCGGAAAGATTCTTAGGTTACCAGGGATATAATATTCGGTCCGTACCCATCGATGAATTCAAGGATTTACGCCCTACGCAAATGGTTGTGGCGCGAAGAAATGGCAATTGCGCTGTTGCAGCGCATGATGAAATGATGCGATTTTTAATAATGAAAAAGATGAGTCGGGAAATGGGAGTTTCCATTAACGATCCAGCGGTTCAAGACGCAGGAGATATTCTATATAGAAAATTTTGCCTGACCGAAAAGGCGCTCTACAACATGAATGCTGCTGCTGTTTTTTGCCAAGATTTACCTCAATATTTAATAAATATTCAAGGCAATATAACGCAAAATCCAGAGCATTTCAAACAAGCGAAGCAATGGGATGGCTATCGCAAGAATATTCTAAACGCACTCAAAGGCGTGGCGGCTGATTTTCATCAATATCGTGATATTCCGGGAATTGATGAGTTAGAAAGAATGTTCGCTGATCAGATAGCCGCATGCATGAGACGGCTGAAGGAGCCAGCATATCGGCAATTGGAACTGCTTTGCCTTAATCCTAATTCAACTTACGAAGAATTTGGTAGTACGCAGAATGCGGCACTGGTCGCAAGCGCTCGTGACGCCGCTCAGCGCCTTTTCGCGAATGCGCCAAGGACGTCTGATGGCGTGGCGGAAACATTGCCGCCAGTGAAAGAAGAATTTCACTATGATCCAAACGCTCTACGTCATGCGGATGGCATCACGAATACCTTAGCGGAATTTATTAGATATAGAGCAAATCCGAAAGACTATGCAGAAGCCGCCGTCGCTCTTTTCCGCGATTTGCCAAATGTGGAAGACGACATATGGAAAACGCTCAGTAGAGAACATGGCCTGGAAATTATGCAGCAATTTGGCGCCATTACTGCGAAATTTAAAGAATCGGGAATTCCCGTGAGTCCATACGAAAATTTCGGTTCCGCCGAATCCTCACAATTAAATCAATCATTTTTTTGCTGTGATACGGTCCTGCCCAATGTTCCTGTGGCAGTAATACATGTTTTTGTGAAAATGC
>JAITFC010000066.1 GCA_031281635.1 Puniceicoccales bacterium
CCGAACCCGAACCAGAACCAGAGCCGGAGCCAGAGCCAGAGCCAGCCCCCGAACCGGAACCAGAACCAGAGCCGGAGCCAGAGCCAGAGCCAGCACCCGAACCGGAACCAGAACCAGAGCCGGAGCCAGAGCCAGAGCCAGCACCCGAACCGGAACCAGAACCAGAGCCGGAGCCAGAGCTAAAGCCAGAACCGGAAGCAGAGCCAGAGCCAGAACCGGAAGCAGAGCCAGAGCTAGAGCCGGAAGCAGAGCCAGAGCTAGAGCCGGAACCAGAGCTAGAGCCGGAGCCAGAGCCAGCACCCGAACCGGAACCAGAGCCAGCACCCGAACCGGAACCAGAGCCGGAGCCAGAGCCAGCACCCGAGCCTGAGCCAGAGCTAGAGACAGGATCAGAACCTAATCTATTAGCTGCTCCAGGAGAATCCCATAAGGAAGCGCCGACAGCATCGACAAATCCTCCAGATGCACCATCGCGTGCCGAAGAATCCGCGGAAGAGGGTTCCGATTGTGGCGAAACAGCTGAATCCGCATTAGAAGCTTTAGTGGAAGCGACGGCCTCAGAAGAGCCGCCATACGCCGGTCCAAGTGTGCGACCGGAGGCCCAGCGACCACTTCAAGTTATACATTGGCAAAGTGAACCTCCACAATTAAATGACTGGCCTATTTTTAAATGTCTTCAAAATAGCCTGGGAAATGCGCTGAGACAGAAAGAAGGACTGAGAGCAGATTTTGCGAGTCATGAGCAATCCTTTTCTGGACTACGAGACGGAGAAAGGTCGTTGGGGTGGTTCTTTCGAAGCGGACCGACGAAAGAGCAGCACGGCGCTGCTATGGAGCGGCTGCGTCTTCAAATTGCAGAACAAGAGGATTTGATTGCTGTCCTCGAGGAAATCTGCAGAAATGCGCAGATTTTGCACCACTCTCTTGTAACGGGAGAACCTTACGGTCCAGCGCTGGATGGAGGCGCCCTAATAGACCTGTGCCAAATGGCGTTGCAAGCAAATCTCAAGGAAGAGACTAAACATGCAATTGCCTTTCTTCAACAACTACATACATGGATGCCAAAGTGTGATACGCATGTCCAATTGCGACTTTTGCAATCTATCTGCCTTGGCTGCAACTACGCGAATGACGAGACGAAATTACCGCCAGCATTTGGAGCATTTTTGCCTGACATTCTCGGCGGGAAATCGACGTTTCGTCTCTCAGAATGTGCACAACGGATCAGTTTGGAGTTAATATCTCATGTTTTTCAAGATTTTGATGAGTGTGCGAGCAATGACCTATGTTGCATCTTCGGCATAAGGAGAGAAATTGCGCAAGGTATTGTGAAAAATCTGGGCATACCATTTTCCAGCATCCCGGAATTGGTGCAGCTGAGGGCCGAAGCGGTTGATGTGAATAACCCACAGTTCGCAGAAGGTAAATCCTTACTGTGTTTAATTGCGTTGGCTGGAATGCGCTACGTAATTTTCTCCCATAATCCGTTCGAAGTTGATCTTAACCCAATACATACAAAACCGTTTTTGACGCTAACGCAGGAGGGGAAAATGTTGGTACAGGCGAAAGATGTTACCAATTTTCTAGTTAATCTAAATGAAGGAGAAAGATTGTTGCCAATTTTATTAGAACTAATCAGAAGAGGATATGACATACGATCCGCAATGGATGGCAACATCATAATAAGACTTGTCGGAGAAATAGCTAGGCAACATCATTACGTCAACGACGATGTCGTTAGTGCAATATCTTTGTTAGACAGTATCTATTGGGCATTTTCAACGGAAGTCTAATAGAATATTCGAAGCATTAGAAAGTTTGAAATATCATGCGACCTATGGCACCACATAGTCTCTCATCACTGGCACTGCCACCAGAAATTTCCAAAATTACCTTATGGCCGTTTTAGTGATAATTTTTTTCACATGGTGGCAATTTGGCAATGAGCGTACGGCAGCAAGGATTTTTCCCTTGCGCACAAAGATCTCCTGGGCAGCGGCATCGCAATCCACGTAAATCTCCAGGACGACCCCGCGCAATCCACACGGGCGGCAATGTGCGGCCAAAGTTTTCCCGATGACCCTTGGCCAGAGATCTGTCAGCATTGTAAGTCGTTCGCAGCGACCAACAATAGACTGGATGGCGATTTCGATGGCATCGTGCACCCGCGAAATTTTTACTTCCCGTTCGCCGTGGATAGTGCTGGGAAGACCGCAAAAATTTTCCACCAGATTGCGCTGATGCGGCTGCAAATGATCCCTTTCTCTCGGCACGGCCCTACTCCCTTTGGCGTTCTATGCGAGCACCGAGCAGTTGCAATTTTTTTTCGAAGCATTCGTAACCGCGATCCACATGATGAATGCCGCGAATCGTGCTTTCCCCCCTGGCGACCAATGCGGCCATATACAGGCTGGCACCGCAGCGCAGATCCGATGCGACCACCGATGCGGCGAATAGTTCCGTTGGCCCCCTGACAATCACACGATTCCCGTCCAGCTGCAGGTCCGCGCGCATTTGCGCCAAATGTTTGACGTGAGCGAAACGGTTTTGATAAATTGTTTCCGCGATACTACCTTCCCCGTTCGCCTGAGTTAGTGCTGCGGTCATCGGTGCCTGCAAATCCGTTGGGAATCCCGGATAGGGGAGTGTTTCCAAGTGAATCGCATGCAACGAACCGGCCGAACCACGTATGCGCACGTCATCACCTTCCCATGCCACCGCAGCACCCATCTCTTCCATTGCAGACCAGAGAGAAGCGCCGCTAGCGCGGCATCCCGGGGATATTTTTACATCGCTGTCCGCCATTGCCGCCAAAAGTGCAAATGTCCCTATCTGAATGCGATCCGCCATGAGTGCGTATTCCGCGCCGTGCAGTTCCTCCACTCCTTCAACGATAATTGTCGATTGGCCGATGCCCTCAATTTTTGCCCCCATGAGTTGCAAAAACTTGCACAAATCAACGACCTCCGGTTCCCGCGCGGCATTTTGCAGAATCGTCGTCCCCTTGGCCAATGTGGCGGCACAAAGTATGTTAGCCGTTCCCGTTACGGTGCTTCCGTTGGGCCCGAGCAGATCGATGGTCGCACCACGCAACTCTTTGGCGCGCACGTGGATTAAATCGTCACAGAAGGACATTGTGCAGCCCAATTTTTCCAGCCCGCGCAGATGAATGTCGATTGGACGAGGGCCGAAGACGCACCCGCCCGGGAGTGCTATGAGGACTTCTTTTTTCCTGGCCACCAGGGAGCCGAGCAGGCAGATGGAGGCGCGCATGCGGCGAACGGCGTCGTGATCCACGTCACCGCAGACCCGTTTCATAGAAATTTGTAAAGCGTCACCGCACCATTCGACAATGCCGCCGAGTTTGCGTAAGAGTGTCAGCATGAGTCGGATATCGTCGAGTTTTGGCACGTTGTGTAGTAGGATCGTCTCTTCGGTTAATGCGCATGCAGCCAAGATGATAAGTCCCGCATTTTTCGATCCTCCAATGGAAACGACACCGCGCAAAGGGTGTTGCCCAACAATTTTGACTTCCTGCACGATTCCATCTTCGCTGTGTGCAGGGAAAGTCAACGCAATAATCCGGCGAAATTGTGCTCTAACGCATTAACGAAATTCACAATCGTCGAAAGTGAAAAAACTTGACTTGTCGCTTGAATGTTGCATAAAGGGGAAAAGTGAATGCACTGGCACTTTTTTTATATAGTAATTGCAGCGAAAACATTCGGGGGTTTGGTTTATGTAATTTCGCAATCGATCGGTTGGCTCATCTTGTTCGCACGAAAACATTCCAACTAGCTAGTTTAGCGGCAATTACACTTGTTTTCATTGTTTTTCTCAGCCCGTACGCCGCCTCGTTGTCCGCGCTGGCTGCCATCGGCGGTGCCATCCTGTGGACAATTCCCGCCGTACTTAGCGCACTCAAATTGTGTTGTTTACTCACAGCAACACTATGCGTTACAGCTCTCATTGGCGTTGGCTGCAATCGCGAATTCTTGCCATTTCCAAAAAGTGTGATCAACTTACAGTGTGGCGTAAAACACATGATTGCTGCGGCGGAGAAATTAAGCAATTGTAACTGGACAGAGCTGGAGACGGAAAAATCTTTTAGAAATTTAAAGGCTATTTACCATGAATATACGAAATGCATTCGCACCCAACCGACGGATTTTTTAGGCCAGTTAGGTAATCATTGGTTGTTTGGGTGGGCCTGTCGAAATTTAATTATGGCAAATAGCAATTATGCACTTTTGAAAAACATGAATTGGCTTATAACCGTTGCGAATTTATTTGCTGACGCAACAATGAGATTGGGCGATAACGGCCTCCTTGCCATGCCACTCATAGATCATGCCACTGCCGTTTTTAGCCCCCCAAATCCATACGAGACGGTACCGCAAGCCGTTGCTGATCTAAGAGATGCCCGAATGCGATTTCTCGTGGGGCTGCGCACGATGTTCGGGAAGGATGACGGTGCTGCGGATGTTCCTGCAGTCCAACCGTATTGCCATGGTTTTTGCCATCTCACTGTCTGGTTTTTGGGCTAGAGGCTGTCGTTCAATTTTCCCCATTGGCATTGTAAAGCATCGAACGTAGACGGCGGTCGCAAATGACGATGTGCTTTTGGAGTAAAGCGTCGCAGCTCCCTGCCACTTTTTGGTCTGCAAAAAAATAAAAAATTCGCTTGCGTTTCCGCGAGAATTCCTTTCCCATGCCCCCATCTATGAAACCTGCCTACAATCCATCAAAGATTTGCAGAGTGCGTCAGTGTGGCTTTCGCAAGCGCATGAAGACGGCGGCCGGTCGTGCCATCCTTTCCAACCGCCGACGCGTTGGCCGGAAGCGGCTTACAGTTGTGTGAGCATGGCCGATGTCGCAGCAATAACCCCATGGGAAACGCCGGTGGAGGACTTTCGGCTGCGTCGTTGCCAGCGCATTCGCAAAGGAAGTGATTTCGCAACACTGGGTCGCTCGGGCCACCGGTGTAAATTTTGTGGATTTGCATTCATATGGAAGCAAAACACGGACGACAATGCGCTCCCACGCATCGGCATAGTCACGTCCAGAAAGGTGGGCAATGCGGTCCGCAGAAATTTTCTCAAGCGCATTACCCGCGAATCATTTCGACATTTCCCGAAAGAATTATTGCGCGGATACGATTTTCTCATTATTTTCCGTTCGGACAGTAAAACATCTGCAGTCAGCGATTTGCGTGCAAATTTGAGTGCGGCCTTTGAAAAATGGGAGTACCAGAGAAAAAGTTTGGACGGCATGCGGCACGCTACGTTAGGCCGTGAGTTGCCGTTGCGATCATTCGAATGAGCGTTGAATCGGGGATTGCTTCGTCTGGCACAATGTTTTTGACAAAGACGCAGTTCGATATAGTGTTAGCTGCGATGAAGATTTTGATGGTAGCGGCGGAGTTGGCCCCCTACGCAAAAACTGGCGGCTTGGCAGACATGGTGCATGCATTGGCGCGGAAATTGTGTACTCTCGGCGAAGATGTGCGTGTTTTGATGCCATTGCACGGGTGCGTTGCGGAATGTTGGCGGCGCGAGATGCGGCCACTGCCCGGGATTTTTTCCATTCACCTGGGTCAAGAGCACTGGGCACGCGTGCATGAACTGTTAGAATCCAGCGGCTTGCGCGTATATTTTTTGGAATATCACAAATTTTTCGGCCGCGAACACCCCTACGACGACGGCTACCGTGCCTACGAGGATAATCCGCAGCGCTACGCATTTTTAAGTCGGGCAGCCATTGATTTGGCGGACTTCCTCGATTGGACGCCAGATATTTTTCACGTGCACGATTGGATGGCCGCACCGGTTCCCGTTTACCTAGAAACAGTTGCGCGGAACGGTCGTCTGCGG
>JAITFC010000015.1 GCA_031281635.1 Puniceicoccales bacterium
CAGGAGCTGATGCCGGAGCAGGAGCTGGTGCAGGAGCCGATGCCGGAGCTGGTGCAGGTGCTGATGCCGGAGCTGGAGCAGGAGCTGATGCCGGAGCAGGAGCTGGTGCAGGTGCTGATGCCGGAGCTGGTGCAGGTGCTGATGCCGGAGCTGGTGCAGGTGCTGATGCCGGAGCTGGTGCAGGTGCTGATGCCGGAGCTGGTTCTGGTTCTGGTGCTGGTTCTGGAGCTGGTTCGTATGGGTATGGACCTACAATGAGGTGTCCACTCCGGATCTCGCTGCCCAACCACCCTCCAAAGCGGAGAAAACTTTCCGATCCGTGATCGGAATCCGTATGCTGATTTTGTGCGCAACTTATGAAGCCATACATTTCGTCGTTTTTTTGTCCATTTTCAACTAATTGGCCATGTCCGTATTTTAGTTGTTGGCCAAATTCAACCCATACGCATGGCGAACCACTTTCCCTAACTTCTTGGGTTGTCGCTAAATGTACGGTGTCATGACAAATCGTACAACGTCGTATGGCCGCATTGCAGGCATGGAGATATGCACCATTAACAGTGTCGTGAATTTGTTTAATGAGATCGGGATTTGATTTGCCTACCATTGGCTCGATTGCGTGCAAGGATTGCTGCACAGCGTCGGCGATTACAAAGGCTAAGAAAGCTGACCCATTTCCAATGAGGCCATGTACGCAATCATTAATTTTTCCACACATACTTGTAAAGTGTTGCGTGGCATTGTCACCTGCTAGATATGGGGAAGAGATACACTGTCGGATAAAGTCATTGATCACAGGTTTAACTGCATCATAAATACTCGTTCCATCTTGATTGCACCGTCTCCAGGAGACGTTAGAATTAACATCTTCTTCGTTAAGGTTGCTAAAATGTGCCAGGAAAGTCATAATGCCAATGCCAACATGCTCACATCCACGCGTTTGGTTGAGCTGCGATAAGGTGTCTGGGTGAATTTCAAGCTTTTTATATAATTCGTCCAAAGCATTCACTTTCGCATACATCTTTTGTGTGTTGACATCAATGCTATATGGTGTAGGTGTACTAAGAGACAACATTGGTGTAATGTTGTCAGAATGCACAGAAATTGCAAGCTTTTTTACAATGGCCGGCGGCAAAGTTTCAGGAAATTTAGTAGGATAGCGTAAGTAGCGTATTGTCACCGATTTCTCGAATTGTGACGAGATGTTGTTGCGGATCGGCGTAGACAAGTTCGTAGGTTTCTTGGCCCGCAGAAAATGTGTCACCGATGTGCTCGAGATGAAAGAATTGTCGATCGCCGTCGTACTCCATGGCGATCTCTGCGATGAAATTTTTTTCCGCAAAAACATCTTCAAACGCCAGCAGGTGCGAACTGCCATCGCGGCCATCCAGTACGCGCACAATCGGCGAAGTGGCAGATGACGCGTCGGCATCCGTTGGAGCAAGTTCGCAATCTTGCACAAAAAAATCTGCCTCTTCTGCGGCGGTGCCACTATTCATGGCGTAGAGTTTGTCCGTGTGCCGGTCTCGAATAAAGATGTGCAACTCTTCGGTGCTGTCTTTTACAAAACCTTCCAATTGCAAGCGATAGGGAATTTCGTCGATGTTCGTGAGTTTGAGCACGGGGTTCTCATTTCCCTCTCCGGGAACGTGCGCGATGAGTCGACCGCCCTTTAATTCTATGGCCGGCGGCGTGAAAATTTCGTACATCCACGGGCCATCGTTGCGGCAGGGCATCGGAGCGGACCAGTCAAAGTTGGGGAGTAATCTGAACTCATTTTCCTCATCATTTATGGAAGTATTTCGCATAAGGGCATTTACGTCGAGAGTCGGCCGCATGCGGAGCATGTTGAAAAAGAAAACTCCTACGGCAATGGTGCAGGCGGCGGCAAGGGCCCAAATGCTCCGATGAAGATTGTGAAAAAAATTACCGTACATTACTCTCCTCCGCTACGTTATCATTTCCCAACCGCCAGCAAATCCACCCACTCCAATACGACCGTGCATTCCACCGGTTTCGGATCGACAACCATCCAATTGCCGCGCTCATTGGCGCGATTGTGGCCGTGTGCGGCGCGGACACGGATTAGACGCGGTACGACAGGCAGAAGAAATTCCTCCAGAGCGTTCATGAATCGCCGCAGCGTAGCCGTGTGACAGTAAAATTTCAATTGAAATAAATGCGTGTCACAGCCCAAAACAGGCCTCAGAGACAAGATGTTGCGGCCGTCAAAGAGGTCATTGGCAAGCAGTGACAGTTCCGCGGTGGAAGAACTTTCTCTGGCTATGGCCTCGAAGCGTAGATCGCCGGTGGACGCACCGTAAAGCAGGCGCACGAGGATATCGATCTTAGCTAACTCTTTCTTCCACAGTGGCAACAAACCGTCAGACATCTGTCCAATTTGCAGCGTATCGGAAAATCCAAACTTCCCTCCATCGAGTAGTGTCACGTGATATTCTTCGGCCAGGGCGCGTAAATTTTTCTCCGTTTCCAAAATTTCAAAGTAAAATTCCGCCCGGCTAGGAACGCGCACCTCCGGCAGTTCCAATTCCTTCCGCTGACGCGCATTAATGGCCGATGCAAAGCGCTTTTTGTCCTCATCGACTCTCTCACGTAGCCGCGCAAAATCCTCCTCACTGCCCATGCCACCGCGCGTTTTCAAGTAAATGAGATCCGTATAAACATCTTCGCATTCTCTCTTTAACTTCTCGTGCTCACTTTTTGCACTGTGGTACGCACCGAAAAAGGCCATCGTGAAAATCAAGATCACGGTTGCTGTGGTCCACGAAATGTAGCGACTGCGGCGTATGGGATCCATGGTGCCAGTACTCCTTAAAATTCGTCGTGTCGCAGCAAGAGGCGGC
The DNA here is from genome assembly GCA_031281635.1 of Puniceicoccales bacterium. Taxonomy (GTDB): domain Bacteria; phylum Verrucomicrobiota; class Verrucomicrobiia; order Opitutales; family JAIRLM01; genus JAITOA01. Next base: position 2,865 of record JAITFC010000015.1, read on the forward strand.
AACGAAACGGTTGCAAATACTTCTCCCGCGCGGGGATATTTATTTCTATTACGTCGGCAACACTCTCGCAATTGCGCAATTGTTGCATCAAATTATTCAAACGATCCAACGTTTGCGACTCCGAATCATATTTTTCCGGATTGTAAATCAGCAAATAACCGCCAACGAGAACGTTCGGCGCTTCCCCCTTTGTAACTACTTCCCTGGAATTACTCATGCGAAAGTCTTCCAACCACGCGTCTGACGCGGCACTTAGACATGTTTGCAATTCGGAGAATAGGCGCAAATAATTTTCCTGGCGACGGCGAACGGTATCGATGCGATCAAAATTTTCCTGCAGTACGGCCCGCTGCGCATTAATCCCTTCCACCTGCTGCGCTCGCACCTTTGCCAGCATCCGCTGCGAAGAAGTTTCACGTAGATAATTTTTTAGCAGATGATTTTGCGTATTGCGATATAGAATTCCCAATCCCAAAAGCGTCCAGACAAAAACAAGGGCCGCAACGCAAGCACGCATGCACTGGGAACGGATCCGCCTCCTGATGACCAGATCCGGCAGAAGCGGTGATCGCGTGGCATTTTTTCCCAAGTCGTTGGCCAATGTCCGCAAAATGCGCATCCATGTCAAATCACCCACGGCGGAAATTGCCCTGTGCAAAAAACGTGACATGCGCATGGCTGGCAACAAATCCATTCGCACTGCCTGCAATTTGTGTTTTTCCGAGAGAATCTGCAGCAAACGCTCCGAATGAATTTCTTCACTGCACAGGTAAAGTTTCGCAATATGCTTTCCCCGACAACGATGAACAAATTGCAATTCCGTTTTTTCGATCTCCTCGCTCAGCTGAATCAAAAATGCCGCGATGCGACCTTCCATTCGCACTCGCAAGTCTTCGTCCTCGATTTCTCTACCTTTCAACCAGGAATGCAGAGAAGCGCTGGCATTTTTCTTGGAAATTTCCTCCCCATCCTCGCCGGGGAGCGCATCGAATAACTTGTTCCAGCCAAACGGTAAACGGCGCATGTACGGCCGTGCTCCACCCCAAAATAGCAGCGAAATACTATGCCGTCCGACGCACACCTGTGCCCGCGTATCCCCTGAAGCCAGGCACATTCCCTGGGCAAAATCTGCCATGGCCGGAAAAACAGCACCGTCGGGAAAAACATTTCCCGTGGCCAGCAAATCAAAGAGCGGAGTCAATTGTGCGCGGCGTTCGGCAAACACGTAGCCATCGCGCAAATTTTCACCGGCCGGTAAAAATTCCCAGGAAAAATCCCGCTCCTTCATCGGCATATCCATTTCCAATGCTTCCGCTGCCGTTGCGCGAAGTAAATGTAACGCAACATCTTTCGGCATAGATAGCCACTTAATTAGCGGTGAGAATTCCGGAAGAATGAGCGTACACGGATGGCGACGAAACGTATTTGGCATGGAAAAAAGCGCGGCGGACAGCGCATTCCACCACGATGCCTCCCCAAACACTCCCCCAATGGCCACGCGATGAAAGTCATGCAGTGCAAAACCATCGGTTTGACAGCGAACGCAAACGGCAACGAGCTCATCCGGCGACAGCACAATCACAACGTGCGATTCACTCCCGCGCGCTCCCGCCGCCGCCAAAATCTCCCCTACTTCTTCAGCCAAGCCTCGGCGCACATCGCGCAGTATGGACAAGGCGACTAAGGATGTAAATAGCAAAGCATTGCCAATTCGCAAAAAATTTACTACCATTTCAGATCCAACCGGAAATAAGTCCCTGGCCCAGGAGCATGGCGCTACACGCTAGCTTTTGGGACTGATCGCAGTGGAAATCTCAGGCGGCCAATGCGTAAAGTAGTTCTGTGGGTTTACGTGATATCCAGAAGGCGATACTGCAAGGCTTCCAAAATATGGAATGGAATGATGTTCTCGCAGTCGCATATGTCGGCAATTGTGCGAGCAACGCGGAGAACGCGGCCACAGGCGCGGGCGGATAGTGCACCTTGGTCCATCGCGCACTTTACAAGATCGGTTTCTTCCGCGCCAAGGACACAAAATTTCCGAACAAGTCCGTCGGGGATACGGGCATTGCAATAGATTTTTTTTCCGGCAAAGCGTTTTTTTTGCCGTTCGCGAGCTGCAGCCACGCGAATGCGGATTTGCTCGGAAGTTTCTCCATAGGTTTGTCCTGCAAATATTTCTGGCGAAACAGATGGCACGTCAATGTGCATGTCCATGCGGTCAAGGAGCGGACCACTGATGCGGGAGCGATAGTCGCAAATTTGTTTCCTGGAGCAAGTGCAGCGGCGTTTTTTGGATCCAAGATAGCCGCAGGGGCACGGATTCATGGCAGCCACGAGTGTGAAACTGCTGGGGAATCGGACTTTACCGATACTTCTGGAAATGGAGACAAAACCGTCGTCCAGCGGCTGGCGCAACGATTCCAGGGTGTTTCTTGCAAATTCGGCCAGTTCGTCGAGGAAAAGAATGCCGTTGTGCGCGAGAGAAATTTCTCCGGGACGCGGATTCGACCCGCCGCCAACGAGTCCAACGCGGCTAATTGTGTGATGCGGTGCGCGGAATGGTCGACCGATGGAGAGTTGGCTGTCGGAGAAAAAAGTTCCGGCGGTGGAATGGATGGCGCGAATTTCGATGAGTTCGTCGAGCGTTGGCGGAGGCATGATTGTCGGTAGTCTCTTGGCAATCATTGATTTCCCCACTCCAGGACAGCCGACCATGACCAAATTGTGTCCGCCAGCTACGGCAACTTCTGCCGCGCGTTTGGCCAGTTCCTGCCCGCGAATGTCGGAAAAATCCAAGTCGCCATAGCTGCCCGTCTCCCATTTTTCGTGTGGCAGTGGTTGGAGTGAATCGCGCTTTTCTAAAAAACGGGCCACTTCGCCAAGAGATTCCACGCCGTAAATGTCAATGCCATCAATGAGTACGGCTTCCTTGGCGGACGTTTTCGGCAATAGAACCCCGCGCAGGCCTTGCCGCTTGGCCTGGATGGCTAGTGCAACGGCACCGCGGATGGGGAGGACCTTCCCGGATAGACTCAATTCCCCGGCGATGAGAAAGTCTGATGCGGATCCATTAATTTGTCCGCTCGCCAAAAGAACGCCGATGGCAATGGGAAGGTCATACATTGGGCCCTCCTTGCGGATGTGTCCCGGAGATAGATTAATTGTCGTGCGCGTGTGAGGTAGTTTAAATTTGCTATTCTGCAGCGCCGAACAAACGCGATCCAGTGACTCTTTCACCGCCGCATCGGGGAGGCCTACCAGGACGAGGCGCAGTTCTCCGCGCTCGCCGGTATTCACTTCCACCGCAACGGCTAATGATTCCACGCCCCAGAGAGCTCCCGAATGAACACTGGCCAACATTTACGCGTAAGCCCAATGGTAGTTTTTTCATTTGTCAATTCGAAAAAAGAAGAATGGAATCATTGCGAAATTTTGCGGCTAGTATACCGTAATTGTTATATGTGAAAATCTTACCATAGCCATTAGAGTAAATGCATGTTTTTTGTTGAGATTTTTATGGACTTCCCATAAAAAAGATTGCTTTTTCCCAAAATTGCATCTACAGCCCCAGAGAGGAGAAGTTGACATGGAATTGCCTTTGTTTTTTAGAAAAATATATAATGCGTTTGCAGTGACGAACGTGGGTGGTGCAAAGTATTCACCGGAAGACGATTCGTTTACGGAAGAAAGTGACCAAGTTTCGCTGCTAAAAATTCTTTTGCAATTCGAGTGTATTGGAATGATTCTATTGGGTGGTTCCACATTGGCCGCAGTAAAATTCGGACTATGGCCAATTGTGTGCGGCTCACTCACAACATTCTGTGTGCCGATGGCTATTATACGCGCTCTTCTTATTAGCGTCGGCCGGGACTTGGCTATCGCCTATCTCGGCGTGGGATCCGCATTCGGCATCGCCAAAATTCTTGTCGATTGGCCGGCGACAATGGTCCGGGAAAGCATTCTGCGGATGTGAGTTGTGCTCCATGGTCGAGTAAATTTTGCCGAATTGCGCAGTTCACCCCCGCCCGATTAGACCCATTGCAAAATTCAAGAAAATCGCTTGGGAAGCAGCCTTAGATGCCAAATTTCAAGAATTTTGCAACGGGTCTATTGTGCCGCCGTTGCATATGATTTTGTGTTGCAACCCGGACTAACACTCTGATATTCAGAGGATTGGCGGATGCCTGAAGAGTTCCGAAAATTTTTTCAAAAAAAACTTGCCTTTTTGCAAAAATGCGTCTATGAATCCTCCAGAGGGAAAAAAATATGATAGATTTTCTAAAGAAATTAGGTTCTGCTGCCGTACAGTATAGCAACGCTGATGGCAAGCTTTCGTTTTGGCAGATTGGCACGCTCGTCACAGGGATAGGATTGATAGGTGCTTCCGTTGTCCTTGTGCCGAGTTTGTGCGGAGGTACAATAGCTGCATTTTGTATTGCAAAACTTCCTGCACTCGCAATTTCTGGGATTCAGTATATGCCTAGCGCAGCGGCAGGCATTTTAGCGCTTGCGGATTTCGCCGCACGGGTGTGGTTTAACTGGGGTAAACCAGAGGGAGGGAAACCGGCAGATGGTGTCAAGAAGCCGGCAGATGGTGTCGAGAAGCCAGCAGATGGTGAAGGGGACGGGGAACCTGCCTAGTAGCTTTAAATTCTGCTTCCTTTGAGCATAAAGTTCAATCAAACAAAGTCAGATCCCCCGCTAGTGCAGGGGCTGGCTTCTGCGTTTGCGGTGAAAATGTCTTTTAACTGCCGTGAGATGTTGTAGAAGGAATTCTTTCGCCGCTAACCCGCAGAATTGACAGAGTGCGATTTCGCAACACAGACGCTGAATTAAGCTCTCCGGTTCTTGGCGTTTTCTCGAAAATTTTGACTTTTGGGATTATGTTTAATCGACGATCTTGTCCATTCGGAAGGATTCACAGAGAAACATGTTTGCAAGTCCCGGAAACCCGACGAAGATATCGATAATCCTTTCTAAAAGTCGTTCGATTCTAACAATGTGGCGATAGATCGAACTCTGTCCGATTCCGTACATTTTAGACATTTGCAGGTAGTGACTTCCCGTCCCGTAGGCCTGCAATGTCATGGCTAATGCTTGTTTTACATTAAGTTTACGCGGCCTGCCAACCCGTCGACTGGCAGATGCGTGATTGGATGCAACGATCCGCACCGCTCGTACAAGAATTAGTTCGAAAATTCGGTCGGCAATTCCGAAATTTTTTCGAAAAAGACTTATGTTCGCGCGCGTTACTGGGACGATATCCATGGCATTGTTTCCCCTGAAATTCGGGAGCACTTTTATGGAGCATTTCGGTCTGTCAAGCATTTTTTCATAATTGTAAAAATTAAACTTTCTTGTTCGTAAATAACACAAAGGCGGCCCCGAAATATCGGGGCCGCGGAAGGTAATGGAATTTCGCGGTGACTCAGAGGGAGTAGGCGACCTGGAATTGTGCGCTAACGCCTTCGCGGGCACCGACATGTCCGCAGACTCCCAATTTAATGACGAGGTTACGCTGGAACTCCGGCACCCAGGTGAACTGCAATTTGCCCACGGCACTGCCGCCGCGAAGTGTCGATGCTGGAACATCGTAGCCGCAGATGGTAGCTCTGGATTCGCCATCCAATTCGCGCTCCAGGGCGGTGGTGAATCTGGCGGAGAATCCCCTACCAATTGACGTGGAGACACTTACACCGAGTTTCACAATGACCGAATTGACGGCGTCGAAGGACAGGGCATCTTCGCCGCGAAGGACGACGTGACCACTGGCGCGGTGTGACCAGAGGCATTTGCTGCCGAAATCGACGACCCAACCCTGATCGTTGTGTAAGGCGTAACCGAGACCAAAGTGTCCGCCGCAGAAGAAGTTAGAGATTTTATAATCTACGTAATTGTCCGTCCGTCCGAGAAAATCGCTGCTCTCCCAGTCGGTGGAAATGGCGCCCATGCGGCAGGAACCTTCGCAATAGCCGTGGCCGCAAGCAGTTCCGTCAAAATCGACGCGCAGGACCGTCCCGGCGGTGTAGCAATTGCTGTGGCCCTTGCCTCTGACGGTTCCGGCCTCTCCGAAATCGCTCTCTGCGAAGTCATTGCAGCTGCGGAAGTGGTCAATGCCGCACTCCAAAAATTCCCCGAAGTGCAGGCGTCCCAGGGCGAGTTTGGCATCGTTGAACGCACCGCCCACAAATGATATTGAACGTGTTCTCGCAGTGGAAGTTGCCCCAGTTTCGTAGGTGCAGCAATTCGTGGAAGCCGGCAGCAAAAATGGTGTCCATGATGCCTTTTTCGCCGCATTTTTGCAGGGCAACTTCTTGGTGTCATAATTTACACATTTGCACTCTTCGCAGCGGCACAGCGATGATTCTGCCTTAGCGGCTAGTGTCGCAGCTATTTCCGTCCCGCGATTCGCCACAAGAAATCCAGCCAAATGCGAATTTGTGAATGCGCAAGAATCCGGATTGACGCCCGTGCGTCCCGCCTGTGCAATGTCACTTAGTGTCGCTATGAGGTTGTTATTCTCGGCGTAAACGTCGAATGTGTAACGAAGAAATGTGCTGGTCGCGAAACTAATAGGCTGTTCAATGGTAACGCTTTGTGATTGGAACGGATAATTAACTAACGCATCATGTCCACGTTTTCTAAATACTCCGGAATCCGATTTAATGAGAACGATTTTGTCATTTATGCGCAGAGGAGTTTTCGGAAATGCGGCCCCTAGGGCTATGCGTCCATCTTCCTTGAAAATTACAGCGGCAGGAGTCGTTAGTAGTATATCTCCATTTGCGGCAGTTGAAGGTAGTACAAAGTTAATTGCTCCACGCACTATTATTTTGCTAGCATTAATTGCACTTATGTGTGCATGACTATATTCGGGATAGCTTAGAGCAATCTTGCTCGGATCGCTGCGATCAAAATTTCCATCTTCGCCAAGAATATATTCGCGCTTTTCTTGTTCATAGGCTATGCGCAGTGTCGCTTCATTTTTCACAATAAACTTACTATCCACATTGATGCCATACATAATATTATGAATATTATCCTTTGCGCCAAAACTTGCGCCGTTATGCAGTGCCATCGTTCCGCTGCAAACAATTACCTTGGAAAAATACACATCCGATGCGTGGGTGTCGAATAGCACGGTGCCCGTCTGTTTTTTAGCCCATTCGCCTATGCCGCAAGCATTTGGGAATCCGCTTTCATCGTCCTCGGCCGGCGCGCCATTGATGCGAAACGTAAGATTTCTGAGATACTCGTTGCTACTTATTGGGTCGTAGAATCTTATCGTTCTGCCTTCCAATGCTGAAAGTGATATGGTGCTATGGTAATCCGAAGATTGCCAAACGAACCAACTGTGAAAAGCCAATGTGTTATTTCCGCTATATAATATACTGGAATTCAAATTCTCGAAATATATAGCGTTTGGATTGCCTCCGTATGAGGCGTGATCCATATTTCCCTGGAAGACGAGGTCACCAAAGGCCGCATAAATATCTGCATACAAGCTTATATATAGCGCTCCGCCTTTTCCCGGGAAAGGTGCGAGCATGCCGTAGTTTGGCGTCGAACCGCGTGCTTTGTTGTGAAGGAATAGCGTATCTCCCTGTACGCCAAGACGATATGCATTATCGAGCGAAGCTTTTGGACATTTCCAGTGCTCAATGTACATGGCGCCGCCGTTGGATTCAGCAATGTTTCCGTAAAATCCGCAATTATGCAGCCCGCCTATCAATGTGCGAACCCAAATCGCGCCGCCGCTTTGACCGGCAGAGTTGCTATAAAAAGTTGTATTGCAAACATTTCCGCCGAGAAACGAACTGTATAATATTGGATCTGACGACGTGGATATATAAGGAAAATCCGAACCAATGGTATTGTATATGCATAGAGCACCGCCGTTACCGTCAGCCATGGCGCTAATACCACTAGCATACCATGCGGAAACGGAATTGTGATGAAACACAGAGTCGTATATGCCGTGAATGATATTGTCAGCCAATAGAATAACACTACCATTACTACTTGGACTGCAAGTGTTTAAGTAAAACCCCGATAATGACATTCTAGTTATAGTGCTAATTGAATAATTCGTGGGAAGCGCATTAAAGAATGGACAAATGAACGGTTGCCCAGGTATCTCGTTGAGTACAATATGCGTCTGCGGAGTTCCGTCCGGTCCCAAATCGGCGCCGATCAAATTGTAATAAACAAGATTGCTCGTAGGAGAAAGATTATTCGCAAAAGGCCATTCAATTTTATAAATGTTTGCGCCAAAGTGCACATCGTAAAGCGTCGCACCTGATGCCGTGCCCATGGTGGTCCACGTGATGCCATTTTGGTCTCCATTGATATCTCCCCAAGCATCACCATCGTCGATTGTTACGACGCCGCCACCGAACGCCGCACTGCCAACACAAACGAACAATACGCTAGCCGTACAAGAAAGTAACTTGCTCAGCGCGCCAACTCGCTTTTTTCTCTCCATCGACGAATCTTACAACGAAATTTTACGAAATGCAACAAAAAAATAACATTTCGTAAAAAAATGGCACTTTTTTTGATCTTTGTCACCGTTTCTTGGCCGTGAAATGCATGCGCCTGATGCACTATTTCGTTGTGTCTCAAGATGATACGGCAAAAATGACCCAGCAGGACATTTCCGCGAATTTTTTTTCGATCACAGCGGACTCGTCGCAGAATTCCGAAAATTTCGCTCCTGAAACCACCGTCCGGTCGACTGTCTGGAATTTTGCAACGGGCTTATTCCGATTCACTTGCTCTGTTTAAAGTCGTCGAATCCTTCCTGTTCCAACTTCGTGGAAGCTTCGAAAAATCCACTCAGTTGGCGCATGCGCGTCGGGTGGCGCATTTTCCGCAGGGCCTTTGCCTCGATCTGGCGGATGCGTTCGCGCGTAACATTGAACTGCTGGCCAACTTCCTCCAGCGTACGACTATATCCATCGTCCAATCCAAAGCGCAGAGACAGGATACGCTGCTCTCTTTCGGACAGAGACACAAGAATTTCGCGAATTTTCTCGCGCAGCAAACTATTGGCGGCCGTTATTTGTGGATCTTCGGCGGACTTATCCTCTATGAAATCCCCGAAACAGGAGTCTTCTCCGTCTCCCACTGGACTTTGCAAAGAAATCGGCTGCTGGGCCATCTTCATGATACTTTGCACCCTCTCCAGCGGCATTCCCATCTCCTTGGCAACTTCTTCGGGGGAAGCTTCGTGGCCAAGTTCCTGGAGCAGCTGCTTTTGCACCTGCATCACTTTGTTTAACGTTTCGATCATGTGCACGGGAATGCGGATGGTGCGGGCCTGGTCAGCTATGGATCGTGTGATGGCCTGGCGAATCCACCAAGTGGCGTAGGTGGAGAATTTGTAACCGCGTCGGTATTCGAATTTCTCCACGGCTTTGATGAGTCCGACGTTACCCTCCTGAATGAGGTCTAGAAATGAAAGACCGCGATTTGTGTATTTTTTTGCAATGCTGATTACCAGCCGTAAATTTGCCTCCACCATTTCCGTTTTTGCCGAATGGAGAGTTTTCATATGCTTGCGGAAGCGCTTAATGACGTCGAAGATCACGTGCGGGTCCGTGCGAAAATCCTTCTGGAAATTCTCCAAGTCCTTCTCTATCTGCTCCAACTCCTGGGGACGCAGCGGGCGCTTGACATGCAATTGCAGCAATTCCAAGTCCTTGCGAATGCGGCGCAGCAGAGGACCTTTTTCATTGAGAAAATCCTCGAACAACTTCATCTTAAAGCAGAAACGTTTTAGGATTTGCTTGAGCTGTGTTTCGTAATTTTTGACGCGTAGAATTAGCTTTTTCTTTTCCTCGCCGTCGGGCAGTTGTCTAACCAGTGAAATGAGATCGTCCAATTTCATTAGCAGCGTTGAACTGTCCTGTATGAGCCGCGGCAGCATCTCGTAATAGGCATCTCGACTTTCTATTTTTTTATCGAGGACAATTTGGTCAAATCGTTCTTCGCGATTGGCTAGTTTCCGCGCCATTTGCAATTGGTGATCAACGGTAAAGCGAACGGCGAATAATTCGTCCTGGGCCTTCTGCTCAGCCGATTCGATGCGCTTTGAAATATTGACTTCTTGCTCGCGCGTGAGGAGAGGTACTTTGCCCATTTGGCGCAGATAAGTGCGGATGGGATCTTCGTTGGCCGTGTTGATCTGATCCTCGTAGATGCGCTGCTCGAGGCGTTCGCGGTCGTCCTGTTCGTGTTTGGCAATATCGTCCGCATCAAGAACTTGAATGTCTAAGCTTTCCAGGATGTTGATAATGTTTTCCACGTCGACTTCGGAAATGTCCTCGTCTTCGCCCAGAGAAGCATTTATGTCGTCGAAGGACACATAGCCCTGCTCTTTTGCTAGAGCCACAAGGGACTTAATGCGCTCCTGCATGGTCAGACTTTTGATGTCATTTTTTTTCTCACCGGGAGCTGGAATTGGCGTAACATGTTGGGCCCGTGCTGCTGCCGCCAGTGCATTACGGGAAACGCGAACAATTTTACTGGACTGTGAAACGCGGTTGACTATACTATCGGGTGCCTCTTCGGAAAATTTATCGGACATATGCCCGCGGATTTTGCCATTTTTTCTGCAAAGACAAGTTTTTACTTTACAAAAAAGCAATTTTTTTCGCTAATTATCTCTTTAGTCGTGACTAACTCGCCATCCACGAAAAGTTTGGGCCACGACGGAGATCGCGTCGCTGGCAGTCCATCGATTCGCGGAGCGCAGACATTATAGTGCGCGGGACATCATCGTCAACCTTTGAAACCGTTCACTAGCACGTCAATCGTACCCAACTGTTCGATTCCCAGTTGCTCCCGGAGACAGAAAGCGGATTCACTTTGCATTTTTTGTGCAACGGCGAGAACACTTTCTCCGCTAGGAATTTGCAAATGGATGACAACGCTGAGGGAACCACCATTGATTTTTGTGCAAATGTGTATTTTTCCCACGGGCAGCACGCCATTGCAAGCACTGCGAATTACGGCATGTAAGGCTTTGCGGGAGATGCAAATAGAGCCAGCTTCTCCCGTGTCTACGGCGATGCGCATGCGCCGATGGCGGCGACGCAGAACGGCGATGAATAGCAGCAGGAAACAAAAGCCGCCCAATGCCGCCGACGAAATTACTTGCACGTCCATGGCTCAGTCCAACCTTTCTTCGGGAAGCGATTTTTCCGTTGCGATCCCGCGAGTTTTCACTCCATCTATGGTAACATTCACCTGCGCAACATCTTTTTGCGTCATAAAATTGACTTGCTGAGCCACATTTTTCTGAATATTCGCGGCAACGTCCGTCAGCGGCGATCCGAAATAAAGGCAAACACGGACATCAATGACATAGCGCCCCCACTCATCTTCGTGCACGGAAACTCCTCGCTCCGTATTTTTTCGCGAAAAAAATTCCGCTACACCGTCGAAAAATCCAACGCCAACACTGGCCACGCCATCCACTTCTAAGGTACTGATGCGGATAATATTCGCAATTACCGAATGATTGATACGCACTTCCCCGCCGAGATCGCAGCTGCCATCCCTCCCCTCGCCGTCTTTCTGTTCCTTTTCCATCACAAATCCTCCTGCAAATTTCCCGATCCCTGCCCCATTCCCTCCAGCGACTCCGACGGCATGCGCGCCGAAAATTCGCCGACAAACTTCGTCGTGTATCTGCCCTTGCGAAAATGTGGATCCCGCATAATTGCCCGCTGGTAGGCAATTGTCGTCGGCATGCCACGGATGACATAGCCGGAAAGTGCCGTATCCATGCGGCCAATGGCCATTTCCCTATTTTCCGCGTGGGCGATGACTTTCGCAATCATGCTATCATACTGCGCTGGAATACGATACCCTCCATACACATGAGAATCAATGCGAATTCCAGGGCCTCCGGGCGCGTAGTACAATTCCACAGTCCCAGGACGAGGTGCGAAATTTTTTGCCGCATCCTCCGCATTAATCCGGCACTCAATGGCATGGCCGCGAAGGGCGATATCTCTCTGCTCGTAGGGCAACGTCTCCCCAGCCGCAATGAGTAATTGCCAGCGCACCAGATCGATACCCGTCACCTCTTCGCTCACGCCGTGTTCCACCTGTATGCGCGTGTTCATTTCCATGAAATAGAAATTTCTGTCCTTGTCCACCAAAAATTCGACGGTTCCGGCGCTTTCATAGCCGCACTCTCTTGCGACACGCACGGCCGCATCACCCATTTTTTCGCGCAATTCGTTGTCAAGGAACGGCGACGGAGCTTCCTCGATGAGTTTTTGATAGCGCCGTTGGATGGAGCAATCTCGCTCGCCCAGATGAATAATTTTTCCCTGCTTATCTGCTAATAATTGGAATTCAATGTGATGTGGTTCTTCGATGAATTTTTCGAAGTAAATGGCGCCGTTGGCAAAATTTTTTTCCGCCTCCAGCCGTGCGAGACTGAATTCCTTGGGAAATGCCGACGCGCTGTGAACCAGACGCATGCCCCGGCCGCCACCACCGGCAACTGCTTTCAGGAGAATGGGAAAACCGATTTCCCTTGCCAACGCAACGGCCGCGCGCTCATCGGTCACGGCGCCATCGCTGCCTGGGACAACGGGCACGCCGGCACGCACGGCACATTCTTTTGCGGTTGTTTTATCTCCCATGCGTCGAATGACTTCTGCATTTGGTCCAACGAATATTAAATTGCACGCGTGGCACTGTTCCGCAAATTTCGCATTTTCCGATAAAAATCCATAGCCCGGGTGGATGGCGTCCGCATTGCCGATTTCTGCTGCCGCCAGGATGCGATCGGCGCGCAAGTAACTGTCCACTGCTGGGGCGCGGCCGATGCAAATAGCCTCATCGGCCAGGTGCACGTGCAGCGACTCCACATCCGCTTCGGAATACACGGCCAACGTCTTAATGCCCAACTCCTTACACGCACGAATAACGCGTACGGCCACCTCTCCGCGATTGGCAATGAGCACTTTTTCGATCATGTCAGCCCCTCAGCCCTTCGGCGAAATCTTAAACAACGGTTGCCCAAATTCCACTGCCTGACCATCTTTTACTAAAACTTCAATCACTGTTCCCTCAATTTCGGCTGGAATTTCATTCATCACCTTCATGGCTTCAATGATGCACACAACCGTCTGCGCATTAAGCACACTGCCAATTTCCACAAGAGCTGGCCGACCGGGAGCCGATGCACGATAAAAAGTTCCGATCATGGGAGAAAAAATACAGGGTAAATCTCGCTCCTTCTTAGCGCATTCCCCACGGGCATCGGCAGCTACGGCTACGTCACCGGACGATGGAACCGAGCGATCTCCCTCCGCCACGCGTCCGCCGCAATTCCGCCGCACTCGTACGCGGCTCCCATTGCACTCCACTTCAATCTCTTCCAGATTGCAGCGCGCCGCCAGAGCCGCTAATTCCTCAATTGCTTGCACGTCCACGTGAGTGCTACTGTCTAGGGTAAATTGCAACGATGACAACTGCAATTTTTCGGCCAAAAGACCAAATCGATCCATGCGAGGAATTGCAGATATACACATTTTAGACGGGAATGGCAATTCGCGGAAACGAAAGATACGAAAAAACAGCTGCTACCGTTCCACCACTTCGACCGCGTGTCCCGCGGTCGATAACTTGAGACATCACTCTGCGTCAGACCACACGTTGAT
>JAITFC010000043.1 GCA_031281635.1 Puniceicoccales bacterium
AAGACCTCGCTTGCGTAGTAAATCAACGCGCTCAAAACGACTTAAAACGCTGCGCTTCTCCGTTTGCGCGCTACCAGATTTGCGAAAACTCGTATGCCGTGACATCGTCCATCCTCCTCGATTCTCCGGAGAAGAGAAAAGACTCCCACGATCAATGCAACAAAAAAAATGCATCCCTGATAAAAATTGACACAATGATGGCCGGACTCCGCCGCAAACTCTGCCAGAGAGAATCGGGCAGAATTGGAAGTCCAAGAATTCCGTCGCGGCGAATTGTTGCGGTATGGAAATTCTTAAATGTGGGAAAGGAAAATTTTTACAGCAAAAATCACTGATGCAGAAGAAAATCCGTCATTTGGTGTCTCGATTTGTTTCCCATAAGTAAAAAATGCTAGTAATTTTGTCGGTTTCGTGATAAAATTATTGCGTCGCGGGAATATTGTGATTTCCGTAACTTCAACAGTTACAATGGAGGATCTCATGGGTGTTGTGTTGAAAATCGTTATGAAGCCGATAAACTGGGTCTGCAGTTTTATTTTCGGCGTGATAGCATTTCTCATCTTGCTTGTCGGTGTACTAGCATGGACTTTTAATTTTTGGATTCCGCGTGTGGCGCCGGTGTTCTTCCGCGGCTACGGCGATTTTGCCTTTCACATGGCTCGCTCCGAATCTAATTTATTCACCATGAACTTTAATTTCTACGACATAGCAGTGCGCAATGGTTCGTCATTTCCAATTCCAGATTTTGTATACGTTGAACAGTTTAGTGCCGATGTTATTCTTCGTTCGCTATTTACAAAACATGTTACGGTGGAAAATTTCGTCGTCGACATACCGCGTCTTACGTACGTGAAATGTGCAGATGGCCGCGATAATTTGTCCGAATTTTTGAGAGTCCTCAGTGGGAAAAGTGCAGAAAAGGGCAAGGCGGGCAAAAATAAGGAATTTTTCTTTCGACACGTGGAATTTTCCTTCGGCAAAGTAACTTTGGTTGATTTTGCGGCCAGGGCAGAGCGCACGCGTGAGATCATTCTTAACTATCATTTCAGCGCCGATGATGTTATGCTGCACGATCTTGTCGCACGCGTAGGAGCGGATCTAAAGGCACGAGGGGCTTACTTCCTGATGCAGGCAATTTTCGGACCGCTCAACCGCATTCCTGGATTCGCAAATATCATCGGAGCCATTCCCGCAGCCGGAGAATTTGCCACGGATACATTGGAAAGAGGCTTGGATGTTGGGAAAAATTTTCTGCGAAAGGTACGGGAAATACTTCAGTGATCGCGGTCGAAAATTTGTTGGGGTCTGAAATAAAACTCGCTTGGGGCACTATCATAAACTTCGTCAAGGAATAGCCGGCTTCTTGGGCACACACAGCGCAGTGCACTTTGCTTTTTGTGAGTGAGAGCCATGGGCAAATTTTTTCGCTATTGTCAGCCTGAAAATCTTTCAGAAAGCATTTTTCCCGCTGCTATTCATAAAAAAATTAGATACTCTTGGAGCAATTTAAGAAATTTTTTTAGAGTTTTCGCGAAAAACATTTGACAGATCTGGAATTCTTCAACATAATCGTGTCACGATGGGGATCGCATTGAGGAAGCTCCTACTTAAAGCTGAGTTTTTCATGAAACTCCTATTGTTTCCGGCGTTTTTAGCGCCGGTTGCTGGATGGGGTCAATATGCCACTATAAAAAACGGCGGTAGTGTGTGCAATGGCGGCCAGGTTGTCAATGATAATTCGGAAATTATGTTCGGAGAAATGGTTGGCGCACAACGTGCCTACACGGCCGCCCTATGGCAGGGGATAGAGGGGCGCTGTGCGGATAGTTCCGGGATTTTTACACTCGGGACCTACGAACGAGAGTCTGACCGGCGCGATGAAGTGATTCAGCGCACGACAATTTGCCGCGGCGGTGCCATCGGCCGCGAGTGGGTTCAAGACGGAGAATTGGCACGGACGCGCTATGGCGTTGTGCTTAATTACACAAAGGGAAAAAACAATTTTTTCTTCAACCAGGCCCATGGCGTAGGGCAGGGTCAATATTAGGGAAAGGTGAGACGTCATATGAATAGGAGATTTTTTCAATTAAAGGCGTATTGCAAAACATTTGCGGCGCTATTATTTACACTCAGTGGAGTGTCCGCGTTTGCCGAAATTCTAGATATTGCGATGACAACTCCGGCGGAGGTCGGAGTGCACGAATCTCTGAAGTGGGCGAAGCGAGGAGACACGCTTTTTTTCGATGCGGGACAGTGGAATTTCAACGGCGGAATTAGCGTTGACCTGCCCATGCTGAATCTCCAAGGCGCACGTCTTGGACCCGATGGGCAACCGGTTACATTTCTGCGGCAGTTTGCTAAGAATGAAAGTCGCATTTTTACGGCGAGTACGTCCATCGATTGCGTCCAAAATCTCGTGCTCTCAGGAGGATGCATCATAGGCAATGGAACCGGCAATTGCAGCGATGACGGTGGTGCCATCGTTGCCCAGGATTCCATAAACAGCATCGCACATAGGAGTTTCCGCGGCAATGAGGCATCGAGATACGGAGGCGCAGTCG
>JAITFC010000045.1 GCA_031281635.1 Puniceicoccales bacterium
ACTTGCACAACGATCATCGCAGCTCTATCGGATGCCTGGATCGAACCAGCCCAGCAACCGATTTATATCGATCTGCTCAACCGACATTTCCGAAACTTTTTCTTCCAATATGTTGACCAAGAGGATGGGTCTTTGCGCCTGTCCGATAACGAGCGCGGGTTGCCCGAAAACGCCTCCATGGCACGCGTCAATTTTGCCGTAGCCCATCAACTATCCCTCTGGTGCCACTACGCTGGAACGCTCAAGGAACCGTTCCAATGCCAAAAAGCGCAGCAATTGCCGTCCGGTAGCCGTTTCTTTTCATTTTCTAGCGGAGGGAAGCGCGAACAAGGACTTCTCGTGCACCGCGACGAAGAGAGTGGATTGGCAATGCAATTGCCTCTCGTTGACGGAAATAGCACAGAATCCTGCGCATTTCTTGCCTATCCGCACTGCTCTGGCATTTTTGAGGCTCCGGTGCAGGGCTATTGGCCTATTTTAGTCCCAGAATTGCAGATAGATGGCAAACTTTTTACGCCGTCTTTTTACGGCAAAGCCATCGGAGCAGGAATCGGTTCCAACCGCGAATTTCAATGGCATTATGAACAGCCAGATCTCATTGATATCGAAGGACATATCCATACTGGAATCGCCTCATGCAAAGTGCAGTGGAATTTCCAGAAGACAAACGTTCACGCGGAGTTTACCTACATTCCGAAAAAATCACTGCAATTGGAAAGATTTCGCTACGTCGTAGCCATCGCCATGCCACATTCGCAGACAATGCAGGACGGGATCCCCCAATTGGACAGTGCGGGCGGACCATGGATCAAAATATTGCAGGATGATTTTCTTGGCGATTGGCAGCAGCCGCAGGACGTAAGTGCTGATCAGGCGATGCGCACACACAGTGGAAAAATTCACTACTTACTCGCCTACATACGCATGCAACCAGTGTCTCTGCAATCTGGCCGCAACTATCGCTTCTCCGTGGCCCTCACTCCTAATGTCAAAGTCTTTTAAAAATTAAAAAATTTAGAAGGGCCTGTGTTTCCAGTGGGAGCTTTTTAAAATTTCTCCGTAAATTTCACAATTTCGGCAGCGTTCGTGGGCCCACGCCCAAACCTTGCTAGGATTTTCATGGCTCACAACCGGCAAATCGCATGCGCATGTCCTGGATTGTGAGATCCAGGCAACTCAATGCCTGACATGCCCAACGTCTGTCTGCTGGTCACGATGTACTGGCCCAAGCCGAGAACTCTTGGCACGGCGAGATCAGGCCAGATCCCTTCGCAAAATTCCAAAAACCTGGCGTTCGGAGCCGCTTTTCTGTATTTTAACGTTGTTGTTCTCCCAGACCTCCAACGGACCATCTAATCGATGGTCTGCTTTTCGTGTAACTAACCGCAACACCGTAGTGGGTTCGGGCCTGCGGGGAGTCGTAAACCCATTCGCGACCGATGGCTCCGGAGCGGAATGTCGTCGTGCGCTGATGTACCTCCTCGCGGCGGTCAAATTCACGGCCAATGCTTCCCTGCACGAAAACTCCAGAAACATCGGTGCAGCGGCTTTCCACACCCTGCCACAGTGCTGATACGCAAGCACGCTAACTGCCGACAATTTTGCCGAGTGCAATCTCCTTCGGAATACCGTAAGAAATTTCGTTATCTGGGGAACCAGCAGTGACAGCGACGGGTAACAAAGAAACCGCTAGGGCTACAACCAAGTGCCTTCGCATCTTAGAATTCCTTTCCGAAAGTCACACTAACCGCGTAACTCTCATACTTTTTCCCGAATTTGCTGGAAGTCTGACCTTGCAAAATCCAACCATGGCGAAGACTTTCGGTAAAATTTCCGCAGACAACGATGAGCGTGTCCGGTCCGTAGGCATCTCCCATGAGACTTTCCACATTTTCGTAGTACTTTTTCTGCGCTTCCACATCAAGTTCGTCGTCCTGACCGAGTTGCATGTGCGGGCTGTCCCAGGGCGAAGAAAAACGATCATTGAGTCGCCGCTGCAAGCCGACGTATGTTTGCACTCTGAGGGATTTTGCGAAAGTGCAACTGCAATTCTGCCTATTGCTCGCACTCTTGT
The DNA here is from genome assembly GCA_031281635.1 of Puniceicoccales bacterium. Taxonomy (GTDB): domain Bacteria; phylum Verrucomicrobiota; class Verrucomicrobiia; order Opitutales; family JAIRLM01; genus JAITOA01. The sequence goes on from JAITFC010000045.1 coordinate 2,075, forward strand.
CCCTGGGAGATTTCCAGGTTTGCTTAGGACATTCCTCAGCTGCGCTGCCATCTCGTTCCAATTTCAATGCTATCAATCCGTCGGCAATATTATGCTTAAGGCACGTAAATTGATGATAGGTTTGTTTGGTGAGGCCATCTTTTTCGTATTCTTCGAAGGACACGTATGGGAGACGAATATCCTGCCGCGCAAAAGTATAGTGCGCCGACACGAACGGTCCGAGTCGCCACCCCGGCATCGGCTGAGCCATTTCCATGGAAAGAGAAACTTGCCCGTGCGCAGACCGATCAATGATGAAGTTCTTAATAGCGACGTACTCATCGTGGGAATCCATCCAATCATGGCTCCCCGCAGACAAACACAACATTGCGGAAAAATTTGTTTTCTTGCCGTACCCGTCTCGCGAAAAATAGAGCGCAGTCGACACATCCTCTCCCCTGAAATTGACGCCGTTGATTCCGGGAGGTTCTCCAAACACGCTGCAAATCCCAGCTGCTAACGCCATCGATGTGGCTCCCAAGAGAAGACGCCTCATCTCGTAAAAACACATCTTCCACACATTTCTCATTGCGCTCGCATTGTGGTCGATAATTTTCTGCCAGTCAAATCTTTTTTTAAATTTTTTTTTATTTGACACCCGGAA
>JAITFC010000091.1 GCA_031281635.1 Puniceicoccales bacterium
TACAGGGAGATGGCACGGAGAATTGTTTGTCATTTGAAAATATTCTCCTGCGCGTAGATTCCCAAAATTTAGAAGATGTGGATCGCGTAATATTGAACGATTTACTGGCAGTAACGGAGCTGGTGGATCGACTCATGGACAACTATGAATTCCAGGGAGCTCTTCTGGCATTGGAGCATTTTTTCCGCGACGATTACTGCGATTGGTATGTGGAGGTGTGTAAGATACGCCTGCGGAATCACGCTGCCCTGCGCCGTCCCCTTTTGGCGGTGCAAGACTGTATTTTGCGACATCTGCTGCAGCTGCTTTCCCCATTCATTCCATTTGTGACACAAGAACTTTGGCGGCAATTGCACTTTGGTCAAGAGGAGGAGGTTTTGCATGGCGTCCGGCGACTTTCTGCGGCAGATTTGGGACAGTTATTTGCATCGGCTGGCGTTGCGGCTTCGGAGAGTGAGCGGAAAACAATCGGCGAATTGCGTGAAGTGATTGGAGCCGTGCGCGGTCTTCGTCCGGATCGGGGGAGCACGTTGTGCGTACATGCCACGGAAGAGCATGGAAAAATGCTGCATAAATTCGAAGGTCTCATTCTAGCGCTGACTCATTGTTCATCCATAAAAAACAGCGAAAACCCTTGCAGTGCAGTTGCTATTACGTCCTGGGGAACACTTGCCGTGCAAGGCAATGTTGGCGATGGGCAGGAACAGCTATTGCGGGAGTTGGAAGCGATTCGCAAAAATATCGCCGCCAATCGCGCAAAACTTGAAAACAAGGAGTTCCTCGACCGTGCTCCAGCAAATGTCATAGAAGGAGCCAGAAGACTGCTGAAAGAGAACTTGGCGAACGAAGAAAAAATTTTACGACAATTTCGTTGACAGATTTAGTTAGTAGATGTAGCATCATAGTATGGTCGAGGGAGGAAAACTGCGTCTTTGCTCATCTGCAAGCCTAGAAACCATGAGCAATGCCGTCGCGAACCGTACTGGGAATAATGTATCCATCATAACACCTGCGAGTGCATAACTGCTCAGTCAGAAAAATTTTCGCTATTATGCTCGCAGCAAATCGCTAAAGAGACAGTTAGCGAATAAAGAAAAAAAGCAACGACCCTACGAGAAAGAGGCATTTTTCTGAGCACTGTCATGCTCGTGGCATAGGCGGGAGCGAGCGGAGTGGAATGTAATATATTGTCGCAGGCAGTCGGCCAATGTTTTTAGTGGAAGTTGCGTTTCGGCGTCGCAGAGTGCTTCGGCCGGTCTTGGGTGCGTTTCCAAGAAAAGTCCATCGACTCCAGCGCCGATGGCCGCAAGCGCCAGAGTGTCGGCAAATTCCCGCGCACCAGCCGTTGTTTCGCCACCTTTCCCTGGAAGTTGCAAGCTGTGTGTAACGTCGTAAATAACTGGATGGCCGTTTTTTGACATAATCGGAAAACTGCGCATATCGACGACGAGGTTGCCGTAGCCGAACGACGTGCCCCGCTCCAATTGAAAAATTTCTTTGGCGCCAAAAGTGTGTAATTTCTCTACGACGTATTTCATGTCCCATGGCGCTAGGAATTGACCCTTTTTTACGGAAACTGTCCGCCCCGTGCGCGCCGCCGCCGCCAATACATCCGTTTGACGGCAGAGAAATGCCGGCACCTGCACCACGTCGCAAACCTCTGCCAGCGATTCGGCCTGACGCGGGTCGTGGAAATCACTGGTCACCTCCATGTTGTAGCGTTTTTTCAGTGTCGCCATGACCTTTAGGCCCGCATCCCACCCTAAACCGCGTGCGCTGCGAATGGAGCTGCGATTGGCTTTGTCAATGGAAGCTTTAAAAATGAACCGCACATTCTTATGTTCATCCCGAATTTTTACCAACTCACTGGCCACCTCGTCCCCAAGTTGCTCACTTTCCAAAAGGCACGGACCAACGATGACGATTAACGAGCTCACGCTTTTACAATGGGGTAGGTGCAGAAAATGCAAGGAAAATTTCCGGTATTTTCAACATCTTCCTTTTGGTGCCTAAAAAATATTTTTTTATCGATCACTCGTTGCATGGGTGGAGGAGATCGCATTTGCCGTTGCATTGGCAGAAAAAAATTTTAGAGTCGGCGGGTCATGCGGATTCTAATTATTTGCGGGGGAACGGGTGGTCATCTGACACCGGGAATTGCCGTGGCGCAGCGGCTGCGTCGCATGGGCCAGGAAGTGATTTTGGCGACAAGCGAAAAGGCCATCGATGAGTGGCTGCGAAGTCACTATAAATCATTGCGTTTCACCGTGTTATCTGGAAGCGGATTCAGTTTTCACCCCATACGATTTCTGCGTTTTTTAAAAAATTTGTGGAAAAATTTCCGTGTTTCATGGAAATTACTGCGAGCGGAGCGCATCGACGTTGTTTTGGCCTTTGGCGGATTTATCAGTTTAGGTGCTGGTTTTGCGGCCTTTTTGCGGCGCAAACCGCTTCTCCTCCACGAGTCTAATCAACGGCTGGGCAAAAGTGTGGGATTTCTGGCCCCGCTGGCTAAAAAGATATTTATTCCGCCATCATTGAAAATTCGGGAGCCCTATGTGGAAAATGCAAACTATTTTCCAGCCGGATTCCCCCTGCGCGAAGATTTTCAACCACCGGCAAAAAATCTTGCACGAGAACAACTTGGCTTTCCAAAAGACGGGAAAATACTGCTGGTGATGGGAGGCAGTCAGGGGGCACAAGTGCTCGTTGAGTGGGTGCGTAGCAGTGGAGAATTTCTGGCCAAGGAGGGGATTTCTGTTTTCTGTCTTACGGGGTTAGGCGGACTGGAAGGTGTGACCGATTCGCATGAAAACGGAGTAAGGCGCCGCGTGCAATTTTTGCCGTTCAGTCATCGCATGCATGTTCTCTATGCCGCCGCGGATCTAGTTCTGTGCCGGGCAGGGGCGGGAACAATTGCCGAACTGATCGCCAGCGTGCGGCCATCCATTCTCGTTCCATACCCCAAAGCCAGCAAGGATCACCAGCGCGCCAATGCCAACGCGTTGCAAGGTGCTAATGCAGCTAGAGTGTTGCAACAAAGCGATATGTCCATGTTGGAAGAAGTGATTTCCGAATTATTTGATCCGGAAAATTTGCGGGAGATGGAGTGTCAGTTGCTAGCGGTGCGAAAAATAATTGGACAAGATGCTGCACAATACATTGCCAACGAGGTTATGGCCCTTAGACCTAACGGCGATGGCCAAAAAAATTTCTAAGCACATATTCATGGCGGGCATTGGCGGCGCTGGCATGACCGCATTGGCTGTTTTTTTGCGGCAGCGCGGAGACTACGTGTGCGGTTTCGACGACTTTCTTAAAAGAGAAGCGGAATTTTTTCTGAATTGCTGGGATGTGGAGGTGATAGATCGGCCGTGCGAATTGCCGCAGTGCGATGTTTTTGTGCACACGGCGGCATTGGCGAAGAAAGACCCCCTGCTCCAAAAAGCACTGGCCAGCGGTTTGGCGACATTTTCCCGAGGTCACTATCTGGCGCATGTGCTCGAGGACGAAAAGTTGCTTGCCGTGGTTGGCAGTCACGGGAAGACGACAACGACAGCGCTGATCATTGATCAGTTGGAGCGCATGAATTTCCGCTGCAACTACCTGCTCGGAGGACGGTTCGAAGGACTGAGGGCACCGGCATGCTACCAACATGCGCCGTGGACGATTGCCGAGATCGACGAAAGCGAAGAATCATTCGAACGTTTTTCTCCGCAGATCACACTGGTGCTCAACCTCTCCATGGATCACGACAGTTACTATGGGAATTTGCAAAAATTGCGCGAGACATTCGGACGGTTACTATCGCGGACGAAGCAACGCGTTCTTATGGCGAGAGATGAAGAATCATTGAGCGCTTTCATGCGACTTTCCAATGTCAGCACATTTTCGAGAAACATTTCTACGGAAAGCAATGATGCCAAGTACCTGGGAGCGAATGCATTAAACCGTGATAACATTGCCGCTTCTCTTGCCGCCGTTGGAGCTCTCTGCGAACTTTCGACGGAAAATGATCCTTCTTTGCCAAAAATTTTCTACGAAACGGTGCAAAAATTCCGTGTGCCGACGATTTTGCGCCGACAAAATTGTCTCTATGACGACGGAATTGTGCAAGTTTGGGTGGACTACGCACATCATCCCAGGGAAGTGAGTGCATTTTTAGAAAATTACGGCCAAGAGGATAGCATTGTTGTATTTCAACCGCATCGCTATTCCCGCACTACCAGCCATTTGGATGAATTCATGGAAGTTTTACGAAATGTGCCGCATCTCATTTTGCTCCCTACCTATGGGGCATTCGAACCATTTGATGAGCAAGGGACTGCGGAACATTTGGCCGAGCGGTTGGCCAAGGTCGGGAAAAATACACGATGCGTAGAGGAAAAATCCATCGGACATCACTTAGACATGCTACTCGAAGGTGGCTCGTTTCGCCGGGTACTTTTTGTGGGTGCAGGAGATATTTTTTCCAGCGCCGTTGACTACGGAAATTCGCTGCGGGCACGGCGTTTTTTGAGATTATGCCGCTGTCTCTGTCCATCCCTGCACATCCGGGAAAACGCTTCACTGAAATCCTTCACCACCATGCGTGTTGGTGGAAATGCTAGATTTTTCGCAGAGCCGCGATCCGTCGAGGAATTGCAACGGCTGCTACGCTGTGCAGTGGAGGCAAATTTGCGGCATTTTGTCATCGGCGCTGGGTCCAATGTTCTCGTCGACGATGAGGGTTTTTTCGGATTGGTCATTCATTTGCGTTCCCAACCGTGGGAATCAATCGCATTGCATGGGAACACAATATGCGTTGGAGCCGGAGTTTCGTTGCGCACGCTGGCTCATTTTTGTCGCGACCGCGGCATCGTCGGATACTCTTTTTGCGACGGAATTCCAGGGACAGTGGGCGGTGCCATCGCCGGGAATGCTGGAGCGACCAACCACTGCATCGGCGATTTTGTGTGCCATGTGAGCTATGTGGATAAAAATGGCGCATTGGTGAGGCACCAGATGCTGAAGTTTTCCTACCGCCAATCTTCTCTGCCACGGGGGAGTGTACTGGTATGTGCCACATTGCACAAATCGGAACAATACCACTGCCCGGCACTCATTTCAATGGAGATGTCGAATATGTCTCTGGAGCGCAAGAAAAAACAGCCGCGGAAGGCCAGTGCGGGAAGTATTTTTCGCAATCCGCCTGCCGGTATTTCATCGGGGAAGCTAATTGATGGCGCGGGTCTCAAAGGTGTTCGCGTGGGTGGTGCGTGCATTTCGCCGGTCCATGGTAATTTTGTTGTCAACGAAGGAAGTGCCAGTTGTTCGGACGTTTTACGGCTAATTTTTCTGATGCGGCGGACAGTGAAGAGCCACTTTGCCATTGACATGCGGACGGAAGTCTGCTTCTTGGCGAATTTCTGGGAGGGATCGTTTTGAAAGACGCGGTAAAAGTTGTCATTCTTTCCGGTGCCATTTCCGAAGAACGGGATGTGTCTTTGCGGTCCGGGCGGCGTGCCCATAGGATTTTGGCGCAGCATTTTCCTACCTGCCTAATAGAACTGGAAAGTAATTCGTTGCCAAAGGATTTGGACCCGCGCCGCGCATTAATTTTTCCACTGATTCATGGAAATTTCGGTGAAGACGGACATTTGCAGCGACTTCTCGAAGTCGACGGATTTATCTATGTCGGCAGTGGGATCCCCTCCATGGAACTGACAATAAACAAGACTCTCACAAAAAATTGCGTGGCTGAGGGTGGCGTTCCCGTATTGCCACAAATTGCATTTTCCGCGCGAAAACCCATGGAATTCTCCTTCGGCGACCTGTGCCAGCGCATCGGTGCTCGGGAACTTTTTTTGAAGCCCAATGACAAAGGGAGCAGTTTGCAGTGCTATCCCTGCCGCAATGCGACGCAACTGGCTGAAGCCCTAGAAAATGTACGCGACGGAGAATGGGTCATTGAAGCTCTTTGCCGCGGCCGGGACTTGACCGTTGGCGTGCTGCACGGTCGTGCACTGGCCGCCGTCGAAATCCGCCACGGGGATGGATTTTTTGACTACGACGCGAAGTACACAGCTGGGCGCGCAGAGCACATTGTTCCGGCAACCATCGGCGAAGATTTGGCGTTCCGCATGCGTTTTCTCGCGGAACGTTCCTTTGCCCTCTGTCACTGCCGCGATTGGGCACGCGTGGACTTCATATTGCGCGAAGACGGAGAGCCGTTTTTTCTGGAACTGAATTCCATCCCGGGATTCACGGACACGAGTCTTTTTCCAGATAGTGCTACCGGCTGCGGCATATCTCCCGAAGATTGTCTTTGTGCTCTGGTGCGGGGAGCCATGGAGCGGCACCGGCAAAGATTTTTATGAAAAAAAAATCCAAAATAGCGGAAGTAAAGTCGCCTAAAAAACAGGGAAGAGCGAAGGCAAGGTCGAGTGATGGGACCGTAAAAAAGTCGCGCAAGCGAGTAGATCCGGCGCGATTCGTCCTCGTGTTTGTCCTCATTTGCTGCGCCGTCTTCCTCGCCGTCAGCTTGGGGCAGAATTGTCTGCAAAGGGTGCGTTCGCTAGTAGAAAATCGTTTAGCAGTCCGTCAACGCCTTGAACGTGTGGAAATTGTGACAACGGGCACAATGCCTAAGGACATGATTTTGCACCTACTACGTCTGCCGAAAGTAATCAGCTTGGGCGAAATCGACGTGCGCCGCTGCCGTGCACGCTTGTTGCAATCTCCGCAAATTGCCGAGGCTCACGTGGCACGCTGCTATCCCAATGCGCTGCGGGTAAAGGTATTAGAACGCGTCCCAATTTTAAAGATGCGCGGGACGGCCGAAGTGGATTGGCTCTTCGTAGCCGCTGATGGAGTCATTTTCCTTGGAGTCGGTCTTCCCCAGCAGGCAATTAACGCCATGCCGCGACTGGAGGGAGTGAACGGTACAGCGCACGCAACACTTCCATTTTTTCCGAAATTGTATCGTGCCCTGTCAATTGCAAAGACCACAAATCCAAATATTTACTCAACTTGGCACACCATCGCCGTAGCAAATGCTAGCGACGGGGAACATTTCGACGAGTTTGAGGCCCGCAGTGTCGAAGTACACCATCTCTACCTGCGCATTGCCGACATTCCCAGGCAAATTGAAGAGTTGGAGTACATTCTCTGCGACGCCCGCCGCCGTCGCCTACTCCCCTTGGAACGGGTGGATCTGTCTATTCCCGGCCGTGCCTACGTAAAACCAGCGGGACAGCCGTAGGAAATTGCTAACTTTGTTCAAATTGCGCATTCGCAATCATTCACCCTGTCCATCCGCTTCTCCCGAAGAGTCGCGCGCTTCTGGAGATGGAACCAGTGGAGGTGACGCTGCTGGTAGAAATTCCGGCACGAGATTAGCGAGGTCTTGTTGCATTAATGTTGTAGGCTGCAAATGGGCGTTACTTTCATCGCTGGCCAGCTCTCTGGCAAGCTCCCGCAAAGCTTGAAATTGTTGCACAGATTGTCCGAATGTGCTGCGGGAACTGTTTCCTACAACAAGCGTCTGGAACAAAACTGCGGCCATATTGAGCTTGCCGTCTACCATAAGTTGGCGGAAATTTCTTACATCATAAATTCTTTCCACCCCAGCAGCTTGAGCCGTTCTCGCGAATTCCCAAAGCGCACCAGCAACTGTGACTGTTGGAGCGCGTCCCAATCCACCGTTGCAATGTGTCAATACCTTTGCGCTGGAAAATCTTGCCTCAAATTGAAACGTTTGAAGCCTTTCGATGAAAGCTGCTTGTGGCAAATTTGCCAATTCAGTGGGATCAATTTCTCCCGTTTTTATTTTTTGGGCAAGCACGCAAACGGCAGACTGAACATGCATCAATTGAGACCATTGCGGCATACTGCTAAAAGCCGTTTGATCTGCTAGAGTTGTGCAATGCAGATGTGTTATATGGTTACCTCTCCTAGTATCTTTTGCTATCGTTACCGTAAGTCCGGGGCATATTTCTTGTTCGCAGCAAAACTCAATATAAGTTGGGCTAAATTCACCTCTAAAATAGTCTCGAAAATTATCCAGCTTTCTTAAGTCAACAATTAGATCCACATCAGCTAGTTTGAGAGCATCGAAAAATGGTTTAAGACCTTCGTCTACTTGCTCTTTATTAGCATTATCAGTCGCTTGAATAGTCTCTGATCGATCATCAGTAGGAGTAAATAGTTGTAATCTTTCTGTTGGTGAGGGACTGATAAGACGGCCGGGACGAACCTCATTCATGTCAGTTTGTTGCCAACTCCTTCCAGTGCATTCCAATCCATTATCAACAATATTACGTCTAACATAAATGCTGGTTGCCGGATCTGTCATTAGACGAAACGCACTAGGTATATTCAAGTTTGCGAATGTGGAAATATCTTCCCAGTTTTTCGAACAAAAAGCTTTTACTTTTTCGTATAACGTTCCCTCTCCTCGAAGTGGAACGAAATCCGATGCTGTATATTGGTCTGACATAGCTTTTTGATGTGGAATAACAAATTGTGGGACACGATAATTCGCTATTTCTAGATCACTTCCTATTTTGTCATCTTTCCAGGAATGGTGCGAAATATTGCATGCAATTTCTCTATTACTGTCAACTATGTGTAAATGAAGACTGCCGAACCCCCAGGGGTTTTTAATTCTCGACAAACGTACTTTTGCGTCCATTTTTCGCCTTGGAAGTGTTCTTGGAACCGCTAAAATATTGAACAAATATTTAAAATCATGGCAAATTTGATAGAA
>JAITFC010000052.1 GCA_031281635.1 Puniceicoccales bacterium
GCATTTCCCAGACGTGCTTTCCGGGGAAGCTCAGGCGCAATTTGTTCCCATGGCAGCAAGGACAAATGCCGTGCATGGAGGAGTTTATGCGATGCCGCTCTCGGTTGCGACAACTAAAAGCGCTGCCCTTCTCGAGGAAATGGAAGCTTTTACACAGGTTTTTCATGGAAGAATTCCGACCGATTTTGGTGCTGAATCTTGGGGCCAAATTGCCGTACTAAGTGGGCTGAAAAAAAGTCATCTATCTACGCTACAGCGCATTATGGCCAACAACGGTGTGCCATGCCAGCTAAGATTACGCGGGCGGCAATGGAGTGCGCATGTGCTATTTCGCTGGTATTGCGGAGTTGTGCGAGTACTCACATGCCCAACTGACTCCGTGGAAATCGTTTATTTGCTGCGTGAAGTATTCGAAATTTCCGACGCGCTGATTGCCCGTTTTTTCCAAAAGTACCGTGAAATTGCACTTTGGAATAGCCTCATAAAAGGCACGGCGCCAAATTGTTGCGAAGATAGATTCAAGCCCATTACCAATGCACTATATGTTTTATTTAAGTTGAGAAATGCGATAGAATTTCGTGGAATTGCGCATGCATTGGACGAAATAGAGGAGGTGTTGCAACTGCGGCATAGAGCGTATCAATGTGAGCCAAATGACGAGCATGACAAAATTATTAGTGCGATCTTTTATTGGGCAAGCGAGTCAGATACGATTGGTGAATCTTTTATTGAATTTTCTTCCATGTTGCTGGAAAAATTTTGGGAACCATGCGAACCGGAAGCTTCTGATCCTGAAAAAATACAGATTGATACGTTGCATGGCTCCAAGGGGTTGGAATGGCCAATTGTGATTTTGCCGTTCTGCACCCGCAACATTAGTGTGTACTCGGAAAATCCGCCAATTTTCGACACGTCCGGCCAATATGCGAAATTATTACTTACAACAAATAGCGATGCTTTTGATGAATTTCAATCACGCGATGCGAATGGGAAATTGCAAACATTACAACGCCTTTTATATGTTGCCATGACGCGCGCGAAAAAAAATATCATCCTGTCCTATAACGAAAAGCATCTTGCAGAGAAAGTCGGTCAACTATCGCCTCAAAATTTAATGGGAATTAATTTTTCGCAGCTAAAACTATGGGAGCCGTGCGACGATATTGCGAACACTTCACTTGCTAAAAAACTCGTTTTCGCTAATGCGCAAATGCCGAATAATAATAGCGGGAGCTTACAAGAAATTGTGCTGCCGGCACGCTGGTGCGCCGTGCGACATTCGCGCGATAATGAAGGACATGCGCGATATCAACGGGAAGAAATCCCAAGGACGGGAAGTGATAGCGCGATTGTCGACGAATGCGGCTTGAGGGCCGAAAATGCGCGGCTCTACGGCCTTTGGTGGCATGCGACGATGCAATTTTTTCCGTGGTCAGAGGAGAGGGGCGTACAAATTGTCTATGTGGATGAGGCCGTACGACATGCGCCAAATCCAGAACGGGCGCGAAATGAAATGGCGAAGCTGTTCCAGTCGCAGTGGTTTTGCGAACATTGTGGTACACGAGTTAAAGTTTTGGCCGAGTGGCCTTTCGAAATTTTTAACGGCAAGGATTGCGCGCGCGGAATTATTGATCTTCTCTTTGTCGATGCGGATGAAGGTGTTGTGGAAGTTGTCGACTGGAAGACCGACCTCTTACAAGGGCTAAGTGTTTCGGATGCAATGATCCAACATGCGGCGCAATTGCAGCACTACGAGCGATTTTTGCACCAAATGCTGTGGAAAGTCACCAATCTCGGTGTCTACTTTAGTTGTTTGGGTGAATTTTTTCCACTTTCACAGCAAAAAAATAGTTGACGAACGGCAAAATTTGACAGAATGCGTGCGGAATCAGGAGAAAATTTATGCCGACGATCGAAGTTAAAGTGCGAAGCGGAGAGAGTATCGACAGGGCGCTGCGGCGGCTCAAGAAACGGTTAGACCGTGAAAATGTTTTGCAGGATGCTAAGGCGAAGTGTTACTTTGAGAAACCGTGTGATCGTCGACGCCGGAAAGAAAAAGCTTCGCGATTTACAAACTTCCTGCGCAACAAGCGGGAGAGCGAATAGACCCAATTAAAGTAGTCATCGCAAAATTCAAAATGTCGAGAGGGAAGTGGCTCTGAAAGATGAGGCCCGTGGGTTTTGCGGTAAATCGAAGTTTTTTTGGTGTTACACTGGTTCGACCTGGTTTTCTGCCACAAAATGTTTTGGCGCAGAAGACTCTGCAATTAACCCTTCGAAGTTAGGCACACGGTTCCGGTTCCGAAGTATGTTAAAAAAAGACGTTTGCTAGCAATGGAAAATTTTGCGTTGAGCAGTGTCTGTAGCCTGGAACGCAGCACTATGCAGTATGTTCGGAGACGTATTCCGAGCGCATGGCGTTGACGAAAAATGTTAATAAGCATATTGCGAAATTCCAGAAAATCGGGCTTGAAGTGGCTTCGGAAGCTAAATTTCGCGAATTTTGCAACGGGCCAAATGCAGAGCGAAAATTATGGAAAATGCACGAATCCGTGAAAATTTTCATCCCAAAGACGCAGTAATTATATCGCTTTTTTCCAAATATCTCATAGAAATAATCCTATGGAGGACGGACGACGGTTCAGCGCACACATGCAAAAAGTGCTCAATGGCGCGAAGGAAGAGGTTCAGCAGCTGCAAGATAGGTCGATGGGATCGGAACATTTGCTGCTTGCCATGCTGCGTTTACCAGGTTGCACGGCGGTGGAAATTATGGGAAACTTCGATGTTAGCACGATGCGCACCAAGGAATTACTGATGCAGAAAATTTGGACTGTGGAGCGTACGGAGAACTTACAGAAAAACTCAACGTTGTTGCCAAGCGCACACTTGGACATTTCTCCGGACGCCCATGCCGTTGTGCTTTTGGCGGCCGCAGAGGCACACGTTATGGGACAGAGTTGCATCGGTACGGAACATTTGCTGCTCGGTTTTCTTCGTGAGTCGGAAGGACTTGCGGGAAAAGTTTTGAGGGAACTAGGTCTTGAGCTTGAGGCCTGTCGCGCGGAAGTTATGGACGATTTCATGCGGCACGAGACGGACGATGATGGCGAGGACGAGGAAGAAACGTTGCAATTTCATCGGGGGAAAAATGACG
>JAITFC010000078.1 GCA_031281635.1 Puniceicoccales bacterium
TTATCGATCGCACGAGGAATTTTTTTGACATTACGGCAGCCCGGCGTGGCAATATCTACGACCGCAACGGTGTTGCACTTGCTCTTACGCTTCCTGCTGTGGACCTGGGCGTCGATCCAAAACGCATTTGCACAAAGACCTTCGACGACGATCTGAAAAAAGTTGCTACGTTTTTGCAAGCAAGCGAAAAAGAACTGGCAGATACCATCGCGGCGAAATTGAAGAAGGCGCCGCATACGCGCTGGATTCCGCTGGCAGAGAACATCCCTGAAAGTACATTCCAGAAGATCGCCGATGCCCATTTGCCTGGATTCTACGGGAATCGCAAATTTCTCCGCACCTATCCGCAAAAAAGACGTGCATGTCACATCATTGGGTTTGTAAATCGCGAGGGGATAGCATGTTGCGGAGTTGAAAAATTTATTGATTTTTTCTTGCGCGGTCAAAACGGCTGGGTGATTTCGGAAAAAGATGGTCGTCGCCAGGAAATGCCGCAATTCCGGTCCCGGGGCATCCCCTGCGAGGACGGCTGCGACGCCTATCTCACCGTTGACATTGACATTCAGAACTTTGTCGAAGACGAAATGAACCGCATCAACGAACTCTATCATCCTACGCACGTTGTAATTCTGGTTAGCGAAGCACAAACGGGGAAATTGCTAGCGCTGGCGTGTTCCCCAAATTACGATCCAAATGCGTACGGCCGTGTGCCGTTGGATTTTTTGCGAAACCGCGCCATCGCAGACTGTTACGAACCTGGATCCGTTTTTAAAATTGTTCCAGTGGCGGCCGGACTCGAGGAAGGCATCATTTCAACGCGAACAAAATTTGATTGTTCGCGGGACACATTTGTTTGGCAAGAAACTACTTACCATCTTCCGAAAGATCACAGCGCATTTGAGGCAATGACATTGGCAGACGTTTTGCGAAAATCTAGCAATCGTGGCAGCGCTCAGGTGGCCATACGACTGGGATCCGAACGATTTTTTACATACATACGCGCCTTTGGATTCGGAGAGCGCAGCGGATACGGCTGCGATGGAGAAGTTGAAGGGATCTTACATGCTCCCTCCCAATGGGATGGACTCACAATCACTCGCATGCCAATGGGACACGCGATCGGCGTTACACCGCTCCAAATGCACATGGCTATGGGGGTGCTCGCGTCGGACGGCTACCTCTTCACGCCGCGCATTGTGGAAAGAATGGCAAGCGCCAATGTTTCGGAGAATGATTTCAATAACGTATTCAGTCGCACAATAATACGCAGACAGGTTCTCAGTCGCAGGACAGTCCGCCAGATGCGCGCCATGCTCTTCAATCCCGCCGATGGACACGTGGAACACTGGACTTTCGCCAGTAAAACCGGCACGGCACAGAAAATTGTTAGTGGCCGCTACGTCCACGATCGGCATGTGGCTTCCTGTTCGGGATTTTTTCCGGCACAACATCCGCAATTTCTTGTTACAGTAGTAGTTGACAGTCCGGAAACCGGTGGCGCAACCGGCTGGGGTAGCACCTATGCGAAGCCGTCGTTCAAGCGTATCGCAGAGGCACTTGCGCGAAAATATCCCAATTTAACCCCGTAGAAGTACATTGTCCGCAAAGATTCACCACGGCGAACCTTGATCGACGAACGAAAAAAAATTGCTGCAATTTCAAAAAAGTTCTTGCAAGAGTTCACTTTTCCCGCTTAAATCGTACGCTTTGTTGGTCAGATTGTCGCTCAAATTGTGCGCGATAAATGCGGCCGTGACATGTCAGGCGAGGTACCCAATGGATACATTCCTTCAAATCGTAATTGTTTGGTTCGTGACTCCGTTCCTATTGCTTTCGTCATTTTACCTGTCTGTGCGTCTCGGTTGGCCACAGTTTTGCAGGATCGGCCAGGCGTTTCGTCGCGTCTTAGCCAAAAATGGCCGGGGGGGCGGTTGGCGTTTTGGAAATTTTTCGGCTGTTGCGATGACAGTTGGCGGAAATCTTGGCGCTGGCACGATTGCTGGCACCGCTTTGGCCATCAAGATTGGTGGGCCGGGAGCGATCCTCTGGATGGTTATCGTTGCCCTGCTGGGAGGAGTGATAAAGCTTTGCTGCGCATCACTGGGCGCGCTGTATCAGGAGCGGCGAAGCGGCAACGAACCGGCGGGAGGAGTAATGTTCTACATGTCGAAGGGATTGAGCTCGTTTTCCCTGGGTGCAATATATGCGATTTTTCTGCTCGGCACCGCGCTGACCGCTGGGAATTTCGTCCAAGTTCATGCATTTGTGTCTTCATTGCCGACAACAATGCCAGCCGGCCGCACGATCGCCATTCTATTGCTACTCGTTCCGACGGCGTACGTTGTCTGCGGAGGTTTGCGCCGCCTGTCCCGCTTCATGTGCGTGTCTGTCCCCATTATTGCTTGCGTCCACTTAGCGGCCTGTATCATTGGCATAGTGCTCATGCGCAATAACATCATTCCCGTGCTCGCAAACATTGTCCGCGGAGCCGTCGCGCCGACAGCAATTGTCGGCGGCGCCGGCGGAGCGGCCATCCTTGCCACAATTCAAGCTGGAATCCTGCGAGGCCTCTTTGCCACGGACGTTGGGCAGGGATTGGCGGCCATTGCCCACGGGAGGGTGGAGGCTAACCGGCGATCTCTCCAGGATCACGCGCGGGAACAGGGAATCATCGCGCTTCTATCGCCACTCATTGTTGCCATCGTCTGCGCCGTCACCGGAGTTCTAATCCTCTGCGCCGCACCGAATTTCCAACAGGGTGCCAGCGAAATCTGCGTGCAAGCATTTCAAACAGCATTTCGCAGCGACCTCGCCGGCTGGTTCGTTCCCGTCATCATTTACTTCTTCGCCATCACCACGATAATCGCTTGGTCTTGGTTTGCCGATCATGCGTTCCATTTCTTCCATACGCCGCGACTGGGCGGAATTTTCCGCGTCGCTTTCATCGCGCTGTTGCCCGTCGGAGCCTTCATGCGCAGCTCCTTACCCTGGATGCTCGCCGATATCTGCGTCGTCGTCCTTGTTTTGACAAATATCTTCTCCATCTTGGCACTGCGCAAGAAGATGACATCGCTGTACGCCGAATCGTGAAGTAGCCGTCCCCCATCCCGGCCGGTGCTTTTGGATGGGTCTTTGATGAAAATTAGGGTGGCGCCTCGGCTCGCTGCCCACGCTAGGCGGAATGTCCCTGGGAAAATCGGAAATGGGCTACGTCGCCGTCTTGGAAGACGTAGTCTTTTCCCTCAATGCGATAGCGACCGGCTTCGCGGGCACCGGCTGTGGAGCCAAATTTTTTTAAATCCTCATAGGCAACAATTTCCGCTTTGATGAAGCCCTTTTCGAAGTCACCGTGAATCACTCCGGCACAGGCCGGCGCTCGCATGCCGCGGCGAAATGTCCAAGCGCGCACTTCCTGGACCCCGGCGGTAAAAAACGAAGCGACATCGAGCAGGTGATAGGCGCGGCGAATGAGCTCGGAAACGCCACTATCCGCAATGCCAAGGTCTTGAAGAAAGTTTTTTGCATCGTCCGGCGACAGAGAACCCAATTCTTCTTCCAACTGAGCACTTACGGGACAAATTTCTGCGGGAGGGTGGCTCTTGGCGTAGTCGGCAATGGCGGCCACGTGTCTATTTTTTTCCGACACCGGCAGTTCGTCGGCGGCTACATTGCACGCGTAGAGGACAGGTTTCGCCGTCAAAAGACAAAATTGCTTCATGGTCGACTCCTCGATTTCAGCAATGGGAAGTGTATGTGCCGGAAGACCTTCGTTGAGATGTGCCATGAGACGTTCGGCCAGGGCGCATGACAGCAGTGCATTTTTGTCAAAACCCTTCGCCCGTTTCTTTTGCCGTTCCAGCTGGCTGCGTAGCGATTCTAAATCTGCCAAAAGCAGTTCAGTTTGAACTATTTGCAAATCTCGCAACGCATCGATGTTTCCCGCGGTATGGTGTATGTCGGCGTCCTCGAAGCAGCGCACAACGTGTACCAGCGCATCCATTTCGCGGATGCTAGCCAAAAAGCGATTGCCCAGTCCTTCCCCGCGGCTTGCTCCGGCGACGAGACCGGCAATGTCCACGAATTCTACTACCGCAGGGATGACAATGTCGGTGCCCGTCATTTTTTGCAGGAATGCCAGCCGTTCGTCCGGGACTTGCACGGTGCCCACATTCGGTTCGATGGTGCAAAATGGATAATTGCGCGCCTCCGCCTTTCGCGTCCGAGTCAGCGCGTTGAACAGAGTGCTTTTCCCCACGTTAGGCAGACCGACAATGCCGATTTTGAGTGCCATTTGAGCTTACTTTCTACCGAATTATATTCCCGGATGCGCGACGACATCCTGCGATTCTGTTTCCTCCAAATTTCCGTACTCGTCAACAAAATTTCGCGGATTCTCCGCATGTTTTTTTATGCAAATTTCCGCGCTAAAAGAATATCTCCCAGTGGCCGACGATCCATAAATTTCTCATATGGCCATTATTATCCCCAGGGCAGATCCATTAAATAAGGTTTTACGTTCTTTGTAAAATTTCGTGTATGTTGGGTATTCCCACGCATATGCCTCTTCCACCGCATGCTGCATGCAATCAAAACGCTCTAATTGTTTTGCAGTTTCCAGTTCAGTGAAATTATTTTCACGCATAATAGAGTGAATTTTGTTGCGGTTGTTCGGCGTCAGGACCTGCAAAAGCATTTCTTTCATATTGCGTGTCAGCGGAGGGATTTGCGAATGTGCAAATAAACATTTTGCAACTTGCGCTTTAATTGCATCTGCTAGCTGCATCGATACTTGCTGCCCACAATGTTGTATTGTAGATTCTCTGAAATTACTTTCCAGCAATATTCTTCCATCATCTGGCGTTAATGCACGAAAAAAACGCACACACGTACCGAAATTATAGACATAGAAATGTTGCACATAATCCGGTTGGGCGCCAGGGAATTTTTGTCTAAAAAGCTCATCGATCTTTTGCCGATCACCTGCCGTTCGCTCCGAATGATCCGGCAAAATTTCTCCGTGGGTCGCGTAGATTGTCGGGAATAATCGCGGGCTTTTCGTCACTATGTCAGCCACTTGTGTTGCCATAGGTATTGGGAGTAGTGGATTTATAATCCCAAAAGCATGACCAGGATCAATGGCTCTGAATATTTCATCATTTTGGTCATACAACACATTCCCGAGATGAGAATCCATTTGCCCTGTCAACATAAGAAATATTTGATAAACAATGAGAGATTGCTTTGCTGTTTCCGTTATATCAGGCAGGCGATTTTTTCTTCGGAATAGTCTGGATACGGGGAATTTACCGGCTCTAGACATAGAAATGAAGCGCTGATTGCCATCTTCCATTTGTATTTCCAATATGCGCGCCTGAAACGTTGGAGAATATCCAACTATTTTTTCGAATATTTTTCCGATTTCCGAAAAGGCAATCATTCGTCCGGATAAATTGGGACTTAGCTGTGTTACGTCTTCAAAGAACGGAGTTAAGCTCACAGGTGCAACTCTCTGCTGCTCTATCTCAGCTGGCAAGATGTGGCGGATTAGGCGTTTATCGCCGTTAATATTTATCGCAAAAACACAACCCGTCATGCCTGCCCCAACCGCTTGAGCTTGTCTGTAGTCTATTAATTTAGCGAGTACATTAAATATTTTTTTCGAACGCACTTCGCTCATTTGGCACATCGCAATATGCCCAGTGACACTTTTCACGTCTTCATCGCCTATTGCGCTGAGAGGTTCTTCGACATCAAAAATCCCTCTTCTACCACGCTCCGGCAGCTGGATTACTTTGCGGCCATCAGGCCCAACGATACCAAAAATGATGCGATGCACGTGGGCTGCATACGCTCGAAAAATGACTACATATACAAAGCGGATGCTATTTTTGTCTAGTTGGCCAAATTTTTCACTGTATTCGTGCATATATTTATGAAAGCTTATTAGATCCTGCACGAGGAGGGCATTGATAGCAGAAACCTTATTCCATGCTTTGCGCTCTGTATCATTGTCTTGCGCAACTTGCAAAAAAGCCATTTCGGAATAAAAATACTGCGTAAATAGATTTATAATAATATCCTTACCACAAAATGCAGTATTTCTAAATTCCTCCAAAACTGCGGGAGTTGCGAAATCTTTATGGAAAGGGCCAGAACCGAAAATAATTCCTGATCTATTCACATACAGCAAACAATTGCGAGTTACATCGTCGAAAACATTGCCAGACGCCAACGGTTTTGTGCGGAACTTAAATTCATAAACATGATCTAGCGCTATAAATAAAGACAACGTCTTACTAGGATGCGAGAAAACTCTACGCATAATATTGAAAACAATTTTGGCAGGAATTAGCGAAACAGCCCAAAAGGCTACATCAGAGACAACAATTACAGTGCGAATTGTCCACAATATTGAATTTTTCAAAAAACCACCGTTTGCGTCCTCGGCAAACCATCTGCCGAGAATTTCGCAGCAAAAATCAGGAGACAGCGCTAAAACCATGAGGCATGTCAAGCGGAATACGCACAACTTGTCAAGCGTATTTTTGGCAATGGGTCAAATAAATCCCCGGACAGCGCGCAAACAAAAGAAAACGCCTTTTCAGAAAAAAATGCTTGCGGATTTTTAGAAGCAGCCGTAAAATGGAAGTGTCGTGTTTTTTCTAGGGATGACTGAATCCGACTTATATAAGGCTCGCATCAAGATGTTCGATCATATTGACATGATGATCATCGGCAAAAAGCCAAGTAAAGTGGTCGAAATTTTGACGAAAATTCAAATAAACCCAAAAGAAATAGTTAACTTCGGCCTTCGAGCAGTTTTTAATCCCTTTGTTGCATGGTGGATATGCCTATGGAATTGTCGTTCTTTTGAAAGTGTCAACACTGTTCTTATGGACCATATCAAGGCATCTCTGGGGCAATTACAATATCGCATGTTTGGCGAAATATGCGAAAGTTGTTCGGGTATCACTAAAACAACAAAAAGTAGATTGCAAAATGTGGATTTACGAACACAGGGATACTCAGCCGTGCAGCGTTTCATTGTTTGCATTTATGGCCGTATTAATGATCTATAAGTGGCAGATATATTAAATTTGATCGTCGACATCTGTCGTTCTCAGAGTAACCCTAACGCTTTCCCAAATTCCTTGATTTACGCGTGTGACCATGCCCTTACTATTGCCCGAAAAAGTACTGGGAAAGATGCTTCGCAAATAGTACTAGCTATTCAGGAATGTCTGAAAAGTATTGCCCCACAAATAAGAAGTGCATCCTTGCAAGATGGTTATGCAAGGGACATATGGATGGCATATCTTCGACTGTGTGAAAGGGTGGAAAATTTTACCATCGAACCAACAGATTGGGAAAATGAGCGCCAAATGCTGGATCAAAATTTCCGACGCATATGCATTAAATTAGAGCGTAGATATTGTTATAATGAATTGCATAAACTACGGACACATAACCCAATTGCGCATGGAGCTTATTTGGCATTTATTATCAAGCTTGAAGGCACGCTT